>NZ_JBFAWD010000005.1:379194-424211 GCF_040680135.1 Nocardia sp. NPDC052112
CACCCGCGCCCCGGCCGCAGCCTCGAGCTCCCTGGCCCGCCAAAGCTCCCGCTGAGCCCGTGCTACGTCGGTCGGATGCGATGCATCCCGCAGGCCCTGCTGCGCCTCCGCCAAACGCCTTTGTGCGGCAGCTTCATTCGCGCGCGCCTCGCGAAGGTCGTGCTGCGCGTTGCTCTGCAGTTGGCGGACCTTCTCCTGCTCCGCAGCCCGGATCTCCGCGATATGCCGCTCGGCCCTGCGCTGGCGCATCCGCTGCGTCTGCTCCGAAAGGGTGCGCATATCGGCGACCTGCTCACCGACCCGGGCCGACACCTTCCGCCGGTACTTGGATTCGACCTGGCGACGGTCCGCGTTGTACGCCTCGGCATTCACTTCATGGGAGTTGTAGACCTGGACCTGTGTCCGAAGCTCGCCCGGAGCGTCGGACATGACCAGCTCGACTCTTATGAAATGGTCACTCCCGTTCTGGGTGGCCACCAGGATCATCCTGTTGGTGCCCACCGCCTCGGGCGTGACTCCGAAGGTGGAACACACCTCCTCGGTGGCCATCTGCTTCGCGGTGTTCCGCCGGTGTTCGGACTCGGCTACCTTCGCCTCGTACGCGTCGAACTCGGCAACCATCTCGTCGAGCATCTTGTTCGTCCGGGCCGCCTGCGCGTCGGTCCCGACCCGCTCCAACCGGGCCCGCTCCGCCGCCTCCCATTCCCGGAACCGTTCCGCCACAGAACGTTCCGGCGCACCCGCCGGTTCAGGCGCCAGCACATCGAGCCGATCCCGGATGGCCACCTCGGCTCGCATCCGCTCCGACAGTGCTCGGGTGAACGCGCGCAGCCGCCGCCGCAACCGGTTCGACGGCTCGTGCGTATTCGGTTCGTTCGCCGAATTCTCCTGCTGCGCAGTGGATTCCTCCTTCGCGGCGGGAGAAGGGTCCTTCGCCGCGGCGGAGTGCTCCTTCATCGGCTTTTCGGCATCCAACCCGGAACTCGGATACCGCTGTCCCGCAGCGGGATCCTCCTTCGCGGCGGGCTCGTGAACATTCAACCCGGATTCCGGGACCTGCGCCCGCGCAGCGGCCTCCTCCTTCGCGGGCTTGCCGGCATCCAGCCCGGAACTCGGATATCGCTGTGCCTCAGCGGATTCCTCGCGCGCGGGCTTGTGCGGAGCAGTCCCATCCTTCACACCCGCCGCCGGGCCGGCGGATTCGGTCCGCCCCGCCGTCGACGCTCCCCCTCGTGCTCCGCTTTCCGGCGCGGCGCCGGCCCGTGCCTGGGATTGGGCCGGCGCGCCTTCGCCCGAGGCACGGGGGCCACCGGCGTCCGGGCTTGCCGTCCTTCCCGCCTGCACCGGTGACGCGGCGTCGCCGGTGGCGATACCACCCCACGCCTTGACACCCCCGTTCGCCGGGCCGGTCGCAACACGCGGGGTCGACGACGACGCCCCGCCCTCGACCGGCACCTGGAATTCCTTACCCAGGACATTCAGGGTGGTGGTCTGCGGCGCGACAGCCTGCGCCACTGTGGCCGGGGCCTGGGCCGCGACCGTCGCCGCCTTCGCCGTATCCGCGGCGACGGCAGTACCGCTGCCCGGATTCTGCACCGCATGGTCATGCGCTTGGTATTGCAGAGTTTTCAGTGTGTGGATGTCGTTGCTCGCGGCCGCGGTGTCCAACTTTTCCCGGAAGTCGGGGGTCGGCAGCCCATCGGACACCTTGAGATCGGCCTCGATCGACTTCACCAGATCGGCGTGCTCCACCTTGCCTGCCATATCCAGCGGCGTGGCGCCGATACTGGAGTGACGGGTGGCAGACAAACCGCCCCGGGCACCGCCCGCCGCACCCAGAACACCCATATAGCCCAGGGAGAACATGTCCCACTGGCTGTGCAGCGCCCCGATGGCCACCGCGGTCGTCAGGCCTGTCGCGAACCCGGTCACCATCGGCGCCATGCGCCCCAGGCCGATTCGCGTGGCCGCCGGACCGAAGATCCCGGCAGCTGTGTGTCCGGCCACGCCGCCCACACCCCAGGCCAGTGCCGCATCACCGATCTTGGCCAGATCGAGATCCTGTCCGGTGGCCAGTTGGACACCGGCGGTGAGCCCCGCACCGACGCCCGCCAGCTTCAACCCGGAGCCGAGCCCCTTGAAGGCAAGCTCCAGGAAGTTCTCGAGACCTTCCAGCCCCATCCGGCTCAGCCCGCGCAGCAGCAGCTGTTCGCCGAACCATCGCCCGGCGGCGGCACCGAGCTTTTCCATCATCCGCGCGCGTGCCCGGGCGAAGGTGATCCGCCCGATCATGACGACGACCGCTGCTTCCGCCTCCGCAAAACCGGCCAACAATCCACCGGACGCGGCCACTTCGGCAGCCAGCCTCGCGAATTCCGCAGCACCCCACAGGGCGAAGATGGATTCGGTGACGCGGTCGCCGACAATGCTCGCGTTGGCTTCGGAGGTGAATCCGGGCACCGCCTCCATCCCCTTGATGAAGTGGTGGATCGAATACTTGCCGTCGGTCAGCTGTTTGAGCGATTTGGCGGCCGCTTCGCCACCGTGCCCCTCATACCACCTCTCCGTCTGATGGATGATCCGATTGAACTCAGGCAGAAGTTCGTTCAGAGAATCAGCGGCCTTGGCATAGTTGTTGCCGAGTTCGGCGACCCCATCGAGATCCCAGGTCCACGGATCCTTACTGGGCGCGACGCCACCGAAAATATCTATGAACAGCCGTAGGCCATCCGGAATCACGGCCGATCCTTACCAGCTGGATTCGGTGACCTCCGGCCCGGCGCCGCGGGCACCTCGGCGCGCGGCGCCGGGCTCCTCACGTTCGACCGAAGCCCGCGGCGTGGTCGGCGCCGCGACGGGGGTGGGGAGGCTGTTCAATTCGTTCGAAATGCCGGGCAGCAGATCGGAGAGTTTCGGCATTCCGGCATGGCGTTCCCGCATCGGCGCAACCAATTCCTCGGTTTTGCGCTTCATCTCGGCGAATGCCTGTTGCGCCGCCTTCGTCACGGCCTCGGCGATCTGCTCCGGGGACAGTTCGGCGATCTCGTCGTCCATCCGCGTTTCGATGACGACCCCGTCCGCGTTCACCACGACCGTAACCTGCTTGTCGGCGGCCGTTCCCGTCCCGGTGAGCTGGGCGCGCTGCTCGTACGCTTCGCGAAGTGATGCCATATTCGCCTGGACGGTCTTCATCATCTCCGCCAAGAGTTCTTCATCGGCGGCGCTCACGCTTTATAGCTCCTCATGATCTTGTCGATCTCTGTCTTGTTCTTGCCCTCCATCTTTTCGAGCAACTTCGCACCGTCATCGAAATTGGTGGCGAAGTCGCCCTCCAAGACCTTCACGTAGGAGGCACCGACATCGTGAATGGCATCGCGCTGTGGGTCGTAATCCCGCTTGAAATTCTCGCCCGGCTCATGCGTCCCCCACACGGGCCGCGCCTCGAGCGGATCGTTGGCTGCCTTCAAGTTGTTCATGATCGTGCGAATCTTGCCCGCGAGATCCGTCAAATCGCCTGACAGCTCACGCATGTCGGCGGCCTCGACCTTCAGCTTCTGCTCGTCGAAACTGCTACCCATGGCGTCCTCCGTTCACTCGCCCCCGGATACTGGACCGCGCCGTCACGCGGTCGCGCCCTGTCGTTCCTGGAAGCGCTGCTCGAAACCCTTCACGAACGTGGTCGGAGCGACCGACGAGGACGAGTGCTCCAGGACACCGTCGTCCGCGATGTAGAAGATCGCGCGGCCGATCGCGATCTCGCCGCGCGGCACCGGTACGTACACCATCCAGCCGCAGCTGAATCGGTCGGCGGTCAACTGATCCAGGGGGTATCCCGACGTGTCGAGACCGCGCCCCTCGATGTAGGTGCGTACTCGGAAGATCGCCTCTTCCTCCGGCATCTGCTCCGGCAGCGACGCGACGACACCGGCCAGCGTCAGCTGGTACATCGCACCGTCGATATCGAAGCGGTCGTCGTCGAACAGGTTCTCCACGGTCTCCCGGGTGACCACACCGACTTCGGCGGCCGCGATCAAAGCCGCTGCGGCGGAACGCTGTTCGGCGCTCGGCGGCTGCGCGGCCAGTCCGGCGACGATGCCGACCGCGGTGTTCGCGGTCCATACGCCGGGCACCGCGGTGGCGCACTGCTCCGCGGACGGGGACTCGCCCCGATACCAGCGGCCACCCTCCCACCAGTAGACGAACGACATCAGCCCGGTCGCCGCACGCGGATTCAGTACCGGATTGGCAACCCATTCCGGCGCGCCCGCATAGAATTTCGGCATATCGACACCGTCGTTGTAGGCGGCGTCCAAATTCGGGGACTCCCACACACCACCGGACAGCACCGCCCTGCCACCCGGCAGCGAGTACAGCGTGCTACCACCGCGACGCGAGCTCTCGAACCATCCCATCGCCGGCAGCACCCGTGGGCCCCAGTCGGATCCGGCGGCCACGAATGCCGCGGAGACGACCGCCCACCGCGCCCACATCTCCGGGAAGTCGGGGAATTCGTTCTCCGCCAGCACCGGCCACACCTTCGCGGCCTTATCCGCGCGTGCGGCGGCGGCGGCGTCCTGCGGGGTTCTGGTCTGACGGTTGTCGTGACCGATATATGCCGCGAGCCACACCGGCAGGGTTTCGCGCGGATATTCTTCCAGATCGGCGCGATAGGCCTCGGGATCGAACAGCTGCCCGTCCGGGAACGGCTCGTCGCCGAAGTCGTAGTCGACGTCGAACTCACCCTCAGCGCTCAACCGCACCAGCAGTCGCCACCACGGCTCACCGTCGAGCTCGGCGACCAGCGCCCGATGCTCGCGCACGCGCTCCAGCACCGATGCGGCCGGTTCGGTCCGCATTGTCTGGCCGGCTCCGCTGTAGACGACCTCGGCAACCCCGGTCGTGGTAGTCAGCACGAAAACCGCGTCGAGCTGCCGCCATCCGGGCGGGCCGGCCTCGCCCAGCGCGTCGGCGATCTCGCGGGCCAGTTGCCGATCCCGGCTCTCGGCGCCGGAATCCTCACTTGCCGCAGCGACGCCCTCGGGTTCAGCTGTGCCGTCCGGAGACAAACTGAACCCGACATCGGGCGCCTCGTCACCGTTGTCGGCGTCGCCCGGATTCCTGTTCTTGTCGCTCACAGTCCGCCTCCACCGATCCTCATCGTGTGCATTCCTCCCCAAATCTTGGCATCTCCGACGCAAACTTCCCAGGAGGGGGAATTCGGAAGATTCGGCGCGATCACCGCTCCGCCGGAATGTATGCCCGTAGATACCCCCTGTGTCCGAAATCTTGTGCGCGCGACCAGCGAGCCGCTATCTGCGCCAGTACGTCTGCCCTACCCACCGGGATTCCATATCACGCGGTCACCGGGCACTGCTACGCTCCGAATTAGAACACGTTTCAATTCGGGAGAGGTTTCCATGGCAGCCAAGATCCGCGATGTGATCGAGCAGTACGTCAAGTTGGTCGGTTCCGGTCCGACCGAGGCGATCGTCGACCTCTACGCACCCGACGCGGTGGTGGAGGATCCGATCGGCACCGAACCCAAGCGCGGCCACGATGCCATTCGCGAGTTCTACGAGGTGCTCGCGAACCTCGATCGGGAAACGGAGCTGCACGCGGATTCGATTCGTATCGCTGGCAACCACGCCGCCTTCATGTTCACCCTCGTGACCAAGTTCGGCGATCAGCGCTTCGCCCTCGCGCCCATCGATGCGATGGACTTCGACGACGAGGGCAAGATTGTCGCCATGCGCGCCTACTGGGGCCAGGACGATATGCGCAACGAAGCGCCCTGAGTCCACCCGAAAACGCGGGTGCGGCAGCCGAATGCGGCTGCCGCACCCGCGTTTTCGATTATCGGGCGCTCGCGCGAACCGACGCGAGTGGTTTTGTGCGCGCTACCGCGGCGAGACTCGGAATGATGTCGAAGACCGCGGTATGACCCGCGACCTCGAGCAGCCGATCCACACAGCGCGGGCCCGTGATCAACTGGAGTCGTCGGCCGCTGCGGCCGAACCAGGATCGGGCCTCCATCAAAACCCGCAGCCCCGCGACGCCGAAGAACGTCACCCTCGATAGGTCGATAACGACCACCGCACCCGCGGTTGGCAGCGCCTCGAGCAGAGATTGCCGAAAGGCATCGGCCGTCAGATGGTCCAATTCGCCGCCGACGGCGCACACGGTGACCGAATCCATCGGCGGTGACACGACTACACACAGCCGATCAGGGGACCGCTGTGGTCCGGATCCGTCCGCCGCGGCGATACGTTGATCTGAGGGAAGGAGAACTGTCGACATGAGGACCTCGGTCCGTCGCATCCGCCGGGCAGAAGCCTGGGTCGGCGGGAACTTTTCGCCCCGATCATCCAGGACCAGGACTGGGCTGGTTACTCAACCGTGACCTCGGAGTACCCGAACCGGCACCCCGCTACACATCGAACTAGTCCGAACGCGATCGCCGCAGCATCGCGTAGTAGCAGTGCCAGGTCTGGTAATCCCGCGAGAAGACGTTCACCAGCTCCCAGCCGAAATGCTCATCCAGCCACTCGACACAGTCTGTCAGCATCGCTAGGAGCCCTCGGGGATCAGGGGCGACAGGGTCTCGGCCCCAGGTGAATCCTCCCGAGCTCGAGGCGTAGACCACTAGATGCCGGCGCTGATACGTACGCATATCGACGGTGCCGCTGAGGATCGCGGCGGCATCCACCAGCGTGCCAGGGCCAGCCGGAAGCAACGGGGGTTGCGGTTGCATTCGTCTGACCCGGTTCGCCCAGCGATTACGCCGACTTCTCCCGCCGCTCGGCGCGCTGTGCCTTGCGCGGCACGATGGTCGGCAGCACATTGTCGTTGACTGTATCGGCGTTCACGACCACCTTGGCGACGTCGTCGCGGCTGGGGATGTCGAACATCGCCAGCTGCAGGACCTCCTCCATGATGGCGCGCAGGCCACGCGCACCGGTGCCGCGCAGAATCGCCTGATCGGCGATCGCCTCCAGCGCGTCATCGGTGAATTCCAGATCGACGCCGTCCATCTCGAACAATCGCACGTACTGCTTCACCAGTGCGTTCTTCGGCTCGGAGAGGATCTTGACCAACGAATCCTTGTCCAGGTTCGTCACCGAGGCGACGACCGGGAGGCGGCCGATGAATTCCGGGATCAGACCGAATTTGATCAGATCCTCCGGCATTACCTCGGCGAAGTGGTCGTCGGTATCGATCTCGGCCTTGGAACGCACCTCGGCGCCGAAGCCGATGCCACGGTGTCCGGTGCGATCGGAGATGATCTTCTCCAGCCCCGCGAATGCACCCGCAACGATGAAAAGCACATTGGTGGTGTCGATCTGGATGAATTCCTGGTGCGGATGCTTGCGCCCGCCCTGCGGCGGCACACTCGCCTGCGTACCCTCCAGGATCTTCAGCAGCGCCTGCTGCACACCCTCACCGGAGACATCGCGGGTGATGGACGGGTTCTCGCTCTTGCGAGCGATCTTGTCGACCTCATCGATGTAGATGATTCCGGTCTCGGCACGCTTGACGTCGTAGTCCGCGGCCTGGATCAGCTTCAGCAGGATGTTCTCGACATCCTCACCGACATATCCGGCCTCGGTCAGCGCCGTCGCGTCGGCGATGGCGAACGGGACATTGAGCATCTTGGCCAGCGTCTGAGCCAGGTAGGTCTTGCCACAGCCGGTGGGACCGAGCATGAGGATATTGGACTTGGCCAGTTCGACGGTCTCGCCGCGGCTGTCACGCCCCTTGTCGCCCGCCTGGATGCGCTTGTAGTGGTTGTAGACGGCCACCGCGAGGGTGCGCTTGGCGGTGTCCTGCCCGATGACGTAGTTCTCCAGGAAGTCCCGGATCTCGGCGGGCTTGGGCAGCTCATCGAGTTTGACCTCGCTGGACTCGGCCAGCTCTTCCTCGATGATCTCATTGCATAGATCAATGCACTCGTCGCAGATGTACACCCCTGGTCCCGCAATGAGCTTCTTGACCTGCTTCTGACTCTTTCCGCAGAACGAGCATTTCAGCAGATCGCCGCCATCTCCGATGCGCGCCATCTCGTGGGTCCCTACTTCCTTGTCCGCGTGCAACCGTCTATCCAGGTTGCCAGCAATCCGCCACCCTCGGGTGTAATCACGAACACCTCGAGCGATTCCGACGGTTCGAGCACTGCCGTCAACCGGGAGCAAAGGTCCCTAGCTTGACCGTACCCGGTGTGTGCGACGGAGGTCGACAACTCGAGCATGTTTCTCACGAGGGGTTGTCCGAGTTCCTACCACTTGAAACACGTTCACCCCGATCGACGGCCATTCGACACTCCCGGCCGCCCCGCCTCGGAAACCCTTCCACCCGACACCCTTCCGGCCGGTCGGCTTTCGGCGAAGCGATCCGGCCGGGCCACATGCCGAGCGGCATATGCCCCGGCCGGATTTTCTTGACATAGAGCAACTTACGAGCGATCAGCGCGCCGCGTCCGGCGCGGCCCCCTACTTCTGGGCGCTGAGCTTGCGGTAATCGAAGACCGTGTCGATGATCCCGTACTCCTTGGCCTCCTCGGCCGTCAGGATCTTGTCGCGATCGGTGTCCTTGCGGATGGTGTCCGCATCCTTACCGGTGTGGCGCGCCAGCGTGGTCTCCATCAGGCGACGCATGCGCTCGATCTCGGCGGCCTGGATCTCCAGGTCCGAAACCTGCCCCTGGATGCCCCCCTCCAGCGACGGCTGGTGGATCAGCACGCGGGCGTTGGGCAGGCAGGCGCGCTTGCCGGGAGTACCGGCGGCGAGCAGCACGGCCGCGGCGGAGGCGGCCTGCCCCAGGCAGACGGTCGCCACATCGGCACGCACGTACTGCATGGTGTCGTAGATCGCCATCAGCGAGGTGAACGAACCACCGGGCGAGTTGATGTACATGGTGATGTCGCGATCGGGATCGAGCGACTCCAGCACCAGCAGCTGCGCCATGATGTCGTTCGCCGAAGCGTCGTCGACCTGCACGCCGAGGAAGATGATGCGCTCCTCGAACAGCTTGTTGTACGGGTTGGACTCCTTGACACCGAAGCTCGAGTGCTCGATGAACGAGGGCAGGATGTAGCGCGACTGCGGGCTCGCCGGAGCGGTGCCGCCGAGACCGGCGCGCGGGTCGAACTGATTGGCCATCTTCGTCTCCAAAGTCGTTGAGGGGGAACGGATCTGCGTGTTTAGTTAGTTACCCGCGCCGTTCGCCTGCGCCGCGTGGGTGATCACGCGGTCGATGAAGCCGTACTCCAGCGCCTGCGCCGCGGTGAACCAGCGGTCGCGGTCGGCGTCGGCGGTCACCTGCTCGATCGACTTACCCGTATGCAGCGCCTGCAACTCGTTGAGCTCGCGCTTGGTGTGCGCGAACTGCTCGGCCATGATCGCGATATCGGCCGCGGAACCGCCGATGCCCGCCGAGGGCTGGTGCATCATGATCCGCGCGTGCGGCAGCGCGCTGCGCTTGCCCTTGGTGCCGGCGGTGAGCAGGAACTGGCCCATCGACGCGGCCAGCCCCATGCCGAAGGTGGCGATATCGCATTCGGCGAACTGCATGGTGTCGTAGATGGCCATACCCGCCGTCACCGAGCCGCCGGGCGAGTTGATGTAGAGCGAGATGTCGCGGGTGGGGTCCTCCGCCGAGAGCAGCAAGATCTGCGCGCACAGCTTGTTGGCGATGTCGTCGTCGACCTGAGTGCCGAGGAAGATGATGCGCTCACGCAGCAGGCGCTCGTACACCGAATCACTGAGGTTCAGACCAGCAGTCGCGGATGTCATGACGACCCCTGCCTTGTTCATTGTCACGGATACCTGCCTTCTCTCACCGGCTCGTTGCTGATGCCGAACAGCCATCTCTGGTTCGCTTGCCACAAACATTAACGAAGCAGGGCGGCACCGAACTCCCGGTACCGCCCATCTTCGCTCACAGCGCAATCTCGCTGACGCTCGATTGCCCTGTGCGCGAGAGCGCACTGTGTTTTTGGTTCACTCGCTTCGCTCGCTCACAGCGCAATCTCGCGCCCCTCCGGGGCGTCATCACGCTGGCACTTCATGAAGTTATTCGGCACTCGCCGCGGCGGCCTCGTCGGACTCCGCCGCATCGGCGGAACCCTCAGGAGCACCGAACATTTCGGCGGTGTCCACGGTGTTGCCATCGGCGTCGGTGACCTTCACCTTGCCGACCACACCGGCCAGCGCCTTACCGCGACGCACGTCCGCGAAGACCGCGCCGAGCTGCCCGGCCTGCTGCACCTGCTGGATGAACTGCTCGGGCGAGAGACCGTAGCGCTGGGCCTGGAACAGGATCCGCTCGGTGAGCTCCTCCTGGCCGACCTGGGTGTTGTCCGCCTCGGCAATCGCATCCAGCAGCAGCTGGGTCTTCACCGACTTCTCGGCGGACTCCTTGGTGTCCTTGTCGAATTCCTCGCGGCTGGAGCCCTGGGCCTCGAGCGCCTCCGCGAGCTTGGCCTCGTCGTGGTCGAAGCCGTGCACGGCATCGTGCAGCACGGCGTCGATCTCGGCCTGCACAACCGCCTCCGGCAGCGGCACCTCGACCTGCTCCAGGAGGGTCTCGAGCACCTTGTCCCGGATCTGACCGGCCTGCTCGACCTTCTTGACCCGCTCAACCCGGTTGCGCAGATCTTCCTTCAGCTCGTCGAGGGTGTCGAATTCGCTGGCCAGCTGAGCGAAGTCGTCATCGGCCTCGGGCAGCTCGCGCTCCTTGACCGAGCGCACGGTTGCGGTGATGAGCGCCTCCTTGCCCGCGTGCTCACCGGCCACCAGGTTCGAGGTGAACTCCTTGGACTCGTCGACCGAAAGACCGATGAGCGCCTCGTCCAGGCCCTCGATCAGCTGGCCGGAGCCGACCTCGTGGGACAGGCCGGTGGTGGCCGCCTCGGGCACGTCCTCGCCGTCCACGGTGGCCGAGAGATCGATGGAGACGAAGTCGCCGCTCTGGACCGGACGCTCGACACCGGTCAGGGTGCCGAAGCGCTGGCGCAGCGACTGCAGCTGCTCCTCGATGTCCTCGTCGCCGATGGTGAACGAGTCGACGGTCACCTCGATGGCGTCGTAGGCGGGCAGGGTGATCTCCGGACGCACGTCGACCTCGGCCGTGAACGCCAGCTCCTGGCCGTCCTCGATCTTGGTGATCTCGATCTCCGGCTGGCCGATGACCTTGACCTCGGAGGTGGTGACGGCCTCGCTGTAGCGGCCGGGCAGCGCATCGTTGACGACCTGCTCGAGGATCGCACCGCGGCCCAGGCGGGCCTCGATGAGCTTGGCCGGGGCCTTACCCGGACGGAAGCCGGGAATGCGGACCTGATTGGCCAGCGCCTTGTAGGCCTTGTCGAAGTCCGGCTTCAGCTCCTCGAAAGGCACCTCGACGTTGATCCGGACCCGGGTCGGGCTCAGCTGCTCGACGGTGCTCTTCACGGACATGCTCCTTGTTCGTTGGTTCTGGTCGACTTGCTTGTGGCCGACGTGCTGGGGGTAATCACGAGCAAAATCGCCGCACGGCTCGACGTGCGCATCTCGACCAGGTTAGTTGACCCGTCGCGGCGGGTTGCAGGCAGCACCGCCGCCGCCGACCCCGCGCCGCGATTACTTGCCGACGGCAACCGCGTCGGTGACGAAGACCAGCGTTTCGTTGGGCTTGATGCCGTTGCCGCCCGCACCGTAACCGAGATTCGGCGGGATGATCAGCAGCCGTCGCGCACCCGCCTGCACGCCGACCAGCCCCTGCTCCCACCCCGGAATGACCTGTCCGGCACCCAGCGTCAGCTGGAAGGGCTTGCCGCGGTCGAATGAGCTGTCCAGCTTCTTCTTGTCCGACCAGGTGATCAGCGTGTAGTTCATGGTGAGCGGCTGACCGACGACGGCACCGGGCCCGCTGCCGGGAACCAGATCCTTGACGACGAGCTGGGTCGGCGCGGTGCAGGTGTCCGGGATGGTGATCTTCGGCGTCGCGCCGAAACCGCCGACCACCACGATGTCGTCGGCGGTGCATTCCGCGGCGGTGTTCTGCGCGGGCAGCTGGCCGAAGGTGGGCTGCGCCGATGCCGCGGCGGCCGATGACGTGGCGGCGGACGTGGTGGTGGCCGAGCCCTTGTCATCGTCGGAGCCACAGGCAGCCAGCGCGAATGTCGCCGCGGCGATGGTGCCGATACCGATGATCCTGCGCAGTGTTTGCATGCGGCGGACGATAATCCATCGCGACTCGTCCGAGCCCAGCCGCCTGTGGGTAATGCGACGACAGATGGCACCGGATCACGTGACATCCGGCTCCAGACGCGACCCCCACCGGCGCGGGACCGTGAGAACCGAATCGGCGGGGCCCGGCCTGAGTAGGCTGACGGTGAATTCTCCATCCGGCGTTATCGATCGACGTCGGCAACCGTGCAGGACCCGGTGACCGGCGGTCCCTCCAGGTGCCGCTTCCGATGCCCGAGTGTGAGGAGAGTCGACGCATGACGCAGATGATTGGCACCGAGGGCGATACCTCGGCCGACAATGTCGAAAGCAGTGGTGGTGCGACCGTCGCCCCGCGGCCGTGTCGGCTCGCGGAGGTGCCGGGCCCGCTCGATCGCGCGGAGCTGGAAGCGCTCGACGCGTGGTGGCGGGCCGCGAACTATCTCGCGGTGGGCCAGATCTATCTGATGAGCAATCCACTGCTGCGCGAACCGCTGCGGGCCGAACACATCAAACCGCGGTTGCTCGGACATTTCGGCACTGTGCCCGGCCTGAATCTGGTTTGGGTGCACGCCAATCGGGCGATTCGGCAGCGCGATCTCGACGCGGTCTTCGTGGCCGGACCCGGACACGGCGGGCCGGGGCCGAATGCCTGCGCGTGGCTGGAGGGGACATACTCCGAGCTCTACAGCCATGTGCCACAGGACGAGACCGGGATGGGGGCGCTGTTCGCGCAGTTCTCCTTCCCGGGCGGCGTGCCGAGCCACTGCGCGCCCGAGACGCCGGGTTCCTTCCACGAAGGCGGTGAACTCGGCTATTCGCTGCTACATGCGTTCGGGGCGGCACTGGACAATCCGGATCTGACGGTATTCTGTGTGGTCGGCGACGGTGAGGCGGAGACCGGACCGCTGGCCACCAGCTGGCATGCCAATAAATTCCTCAACCCGGCACGCGACGGCGCGGTGCTGCCGATTCTCGCGTTGAATCAGTACAAGATCGCCAACCCGACCATCCTGGCGCGCATTCCGGAATCCGAATTGCTGACGCTGCTGCGCGGATACGGCTACGAGCCGTTCGTCGTCGCGGGCAGCGATCCCGCGGCCGTGCACCAGGAGATGGCCCGCGCCGTGGATACCGCCCTGGATCGCATCGCGGAGATGCAGCGGGCCGCACGCGCGGGGACCGATGGGGCGCGCCGGAGCTGGCCGATGATCGTGCTGCGCACGCCGAAGGGGTGGACCTGCCCGCCGGTGGTCGACGGCGATCCGGTCGAAGGCACCTTCCGGGCGCATCAGGTGCCGTTGGCGGGCGCGCGCACCGACGACAGCCATCGGGCGGTGCTCGAACAGTGGTTGCGGTCATATCGGCCGGAGCAACTCTTCGATGAGTCGGGCCGGCCGGTATCGGAACTGCTCGACCTGGTGCCCGCTGGCGATCGGCGGCTGAGCGCGAATCCAGTTGCCAATGGGGGCACGCTCGTTCGGGATCTGCGGCTGCCCGATTGGCGTTCCTATGGCGTCGCGGTCCGCGAACCGGGCGCGACGCAGCACGAGGCGACCCGGGTGCTCGGTGCCTGGCTGCGCGATGTCACCGCGCGCAATGCGGACAATTTCCTGACCTTCGCACCCGACGAATTGGTCAGCAATCGACTGCAGGACATTCTGCAGGTCACCGGACGCAATTGGCAGGCCGAGATCGGCGAGTTCGATGTGGATCTCGACCGCACCGGACGCGTGATCGAGGTGCTGTCCGAGCATATGTGCCAGGGGCTGCTCGAGGGCTATCTGCTGACCGGCAGGCACGGCGTGTTCACCTGCTACGAGGCATTCATCCACATCGTCGACGCGATGTTCAACCAGCACGCCAAATGGCTGGACGCGAGTGCGGCGGTACCGTGGCGGCGCCCCATAGCCAGCCTGAATTACCTACTGTCATCGCATGTTTGGCGGCAAGACCACAACGGCTTCACCCATCAGGATCCTGGATTCCTCGATGTGGTGCTGAACAAGAAGCCATCGATCGTGCGGGTGTATCTGCCACCGGACGCGAATACGCTGCTGTCCACCTACGATCACTGTCTGCGGTCCCGGCATTACGTCAATGTGGTGGTCGCCGGGAAACAGCCGCAGGCGGACTGGCTTTCGATTTCCGATGCCGCGGTGCACTGCGCACGCGGTGCCGGGATCTGGGACTGGGCCGGACAGAACGACGAGCCGGGCACCACGCCCGATGTCGTGCTCGCCTGCGCCGGGGACGTGCCGACACTGGAAACGCTTGCGGCGGCGGCGATTCTGCGCGAGCGTCTACCGGAACTGCGGCTGCGGGTGGTGAATGTGGTCGACCTGATGCGACTGCAACCATCCGACGAACATCCACATGGCCTGTCCGACAGCGAGTTCGACACGCTGTTCACCAGGGACCGTCCGGTGATCTTCGCATTCCACGGATATCCGTGGCTGATCCATCGACTCACCTATCGGCGTACCAACCACGGCGAGCTGCACGTGCGCGGGTACCAGGAAAAGGGCACCACGACAACACCTTTCGATATGGTGATGCTCAATGATCTGGACCGGTACCACCTGGTCATGGATGTGATCGACCGGGTCGCGACCTTGCGCGAGAGGGCGGCCGGGCTGCGGCAGGAAATGGTCGACGCCCGCTGGCGTGCGCGCGACTGGACTCGCGAACACGGGGAAGACCTTCCGGCGGTGGCGAACTGGACCTGGCCGAACGTCAGCCTCTGATAAGGGCCGCGAAACCTCCTTGCATGCGGTGTGCGGCTCGGCGACGATCGCAAGATGCTGTTGACGATCACCTGCACACCGCCGGAGGGCGCGGCCTGGCCCGCGACCGATCTGGGCTTCTTGCTGCACAAGAATCCGGACCGGGTGCAGGCTTTCGAACAGTCCTACGGCACCGCGCATGTGGTGTACCCGGAGGCGACCCCGGCGCGCTGTACGGCGGCGCTGCTGTTGGAGGTGGATCCGATTCGGCTGGTGCGCGGGCGGTCGCGCAGCACACCGGATTTCAGTCTCGGCCAGTACGTCAACGATCGGCCGTACGCGGCGTCATCGCTGCTGTCGGTCGCGCTCGGCGCGGTATTCCGCACCGCACTGCACGGCCGCTGCGATCAGCGGCCCGAATTGGCACGGACGGCACTGCCACTGCGGATCGCGCTGCCCGCGCTGCCGTGCAAGGGTGGACCGGAGGCCGCCGAGCGGGTCTTCGCGCCGCTGGGCTGGACCGTGCTCGCCGAACCACTCCCCCTCGATCCGGCCTTTCCGGAGTGGGGCGATTCGCATTACGTGCGACTGGAACTCGCCGGCACCGCCCGCCTTGCCGACGCACTCGCGCATCTGTACGTCCTGCTGCCGGTACTCGACGGGGCCAAGCACTACTGGTTGGCCGCCGACGAGGTCGACAAGCTCATCCGCGCCGGGGCCGGGTGGCTCGCCGAGCATCCGGAACGGGGCTGGATCACGCGGCGCTACCTGGCGCGACGTCAGTCGCTGGTGCGGACCGCGCTGGCGCGGCTGGCCGAGGTGGACGATGTGGAGGCGGAGGAGCTCGATGCGGTCGAGGAGGGATTCGACGAGGCATTGGCAGCGGCTGAGGACTCAGCCGACGTTGCGAGCAACGGCGAGGCATCTGCCGACGAGTCCGGCGATTTTTTTGAAACCGGCACTGTGCCTGGAGTTTTCGGGGCAACACACGATCAGTCGCGCCGTGGACCAGATGCCGTGATCGATAATGCACGGCCCGGCGTAACGGGTGGGGCCGCATCGACCGAGGAGCCGACGGCTCGGACCACGACCGCGGCGGCCACGGGGACAGATGCCGCAGCGGCCGCGAGCACAACGACAGAAGCCGCAGCCGCACAGACCGCGACACCAGCGGCCGAAATGGCAGAGACCACGGCGCCGGAAGCCACGCCGGCGCAGACAACATCGCAGGCAGCGTCGGCAGCGGCCACGGCTACCGATGGTGATGAGCGTGCGCCGTCGTTGGCGGTCATGCGACGGGCCGCGGTCTTGGCCGCGCTGCGGGAGGTCGGGGCACATCGGGTGCTCGATCTCGGCTGCGGGGAGGGAGCACTGCTGCGGGAACTGTTGGCGGACAGAGCGTTTACCGAGATCGTGGGTGTCGACGTATCGATGCGAGCACTGAATACCACCAAGCGGCGGCTGCGGCTGGATCGGATGCCGGAGCGGGTGGCGCAGCGATTGACGCTGCTGCAGGGTGCGTTGACGTATACCGACGCGCGCTTGCGCGGCTATGACGCCGCCGTGCTGATGGAGGTTGTCGAGCATATCGACGAGCCGCGGTTGGGTGCGCTCGAATACTCGGTATTCGGTTCGGCCGCACCGGGTTCGGTGGTGGTGACGACACCGAATGCCGAGCACAATGTGGTGTACGAAACGCTGCCCGCCGGCAGGTTCCGGCACTCCGATCACCGATTCGAATGGACCCGTGCGGAATTCGCAGACTGGGCGTGTCGCGTGGCCGAACGGTACGGGTACGCGGTGCGCTTCGTGCCCGTCGGTGTCGAGCATCCCGAATTCGGCCCGCCCACCCAGCTGGCTCTTTTCACCAGGGCCACGTCCGATATCACCGACCACAATGCGAGAGGAGCCGCGTGATGACCGAGCTATCCGTCCCGGAGCTCTCGCTCGTCGTACTGATCGGCAGCACCGGATCCGGCAAATCGACCTTCGCGCGCAAGCACTTTCCACACACCGCGATCATCTCCTCGGATGCGTGCCGCGGCATTGTCAGCGATGACGAGAACGATCAGTCGGCGACGCCGGATGCCTTCGCATTGCTGCACCACATCGCCGGTATCCGGCTGCGGCGCGGCCTGCGCACCGTCATCGACGCCACCAATGTGCAGCCGAAGGCACGTCAGGAACTGATCACGGTGGCGCGAGCGCACGACGTGTTGCCGGTGGCGATCGTGCTCGACGTGTCCGATGACGTGTGCTTCGAACGCAATACGCGACGCCCCGACCGGTCCCACCTGGCCAGGCACGTGGTCTCCCGACAGCAGCGCGAACTGCGCCGGGGCCTGCGTGGTCTGGAACGCGAGGGCTTCCGGAAGGTGTACGTACTGCGCGGCGTCGAGGAGATCGAGGCAGCGACCATCACCGACGAGAAGGCGTGGAACGACCGGCGTGAACTCACCGGACCGTTCGATGTCATCGGCGATGTGCATGGCTGCCGCGCCGAATTGGAGACGCTGCTCGGCGAACTCGGCTACGTGTTGGCGCGTGACGATGCGGGGCGGGCCGTCGGTGCGAGTCACCCGGCGGGGCGCACCGCGGTATTCGTCGGCGATCTGGTCGATCGCGGGCCGGATACCCCCGGTGTGCTCCGACTCGTCATGGGGATGACGCGCGCGGGAACGGCACTGTGCGTCACCGGAAATCACGAGAACAAGCTGGTGCGCGCACTCGACGGCAAGAAGGTGCGTATCGCGCACGGGCTCGCGGAATCACTGGCTCAGCTGGAGGCCGAGGAGGAGGACTTCCGCAAGGCGGCGCTGGACTTCTGCCGCGGCCTGATCAGCCACTATGTACTCGACGGTGGCCGACTGGTGGTAGCGCACGCCGGGCTGAAGGAGGAATACCACGGGCGCGCTTCGGGCCGTGTTCGCTCCTTCGCGATGTATGGCGAATCCACCGGGGAGACAGACGAATACGGTCTGCCGGTGCGCTATCCGTGGGCCGAGGATTACCGCGGCCGCGCCACCGTGCTGTACGGCCACACGCCGGTGACCGATCTGCGCTGGGTGAACAACACGCTGTGCCTGGATACCGGTGTCGTGTTCGGTGGCAAGCTCTCGGCCCTGCGTTATCCGGAGCGCGTGCCGGTTTCGGTTCCGGCCGAACGAGTTTGGTACGAGCCGGTGCGTCCACTGCAGACCACCACCGGCGCGGCACCCGTTGGTGTGGTGCATCGCGATCCCGGCGTGCTCGATCTGGACGACGTGCTGGGCCGCCGGGTGGTGGAAACCCGCCAGCACGGCCGTGTCGGCGTGCAGGAGGAGAATGCCGGAGCCGCATTGGAAGTGATGAGCCGCTTCGCGATCGATCCGCGCTGGCTGGTGTATCTGCCGCCGACCATGGCGCCGTGTGCGACCACCCAGCTGGACGGCTACCTCGAACATCCCGCCGAAGCCCTCGACTACTACCGGTCCGAGGGCGTGCGGCGCGTGGTATGCGAGGAGAAGCATATGGGCTCGCGCGCAATCATCCTCGTGACGCGTTCGGCGCGGGCCGCGGCGGAGCGGTTCGGCGTCGACGACGGGAGTACCGGTGCGCTCTACACCCGTACCGGGCGGCCGTTCTTCGACGACACCGCGCAAACCGAGGAACTGCTCGCCCTGGTGCGTGCCGCGGCCGAGACAGCCGGACTGTTCGAGGAATTGAATACCGAATGGCTGCTGCTCGATACCGAGCTGATGCCGTGGTCGGCCAAAGCCGTTGGCCTGCTACGCAATCAGTACGCCGCCGTCGGTGCGGTCGCCCGTGCGGCGCTCGGCACCGCGACCGATCTGCTTGCCGATGTCGCGGCCCGCGGCCTGGATGTCACCGAACTCGCGGAACGTACCGCCGCGCGCAGAACCGACGCGGCGGCCTTCACCACCGCCTACGGCCGCTACTGCTGGCCGGTCGACGGCCTGGCGGGTCTGCGTATCGCACCGTTCCAGATCCTGGCCGGTGCCGGCGTCAATTACGCGGTACGCGACCATGATTGGCACCTGTCGACCATCGACCGCCTGGTCGCCGCCGACGCCGATCTGTTCACCCCGACCGGTCGCAGGATCGTCGATCTGACCGATCCGGACAGCGCGGCGGCGACCACCACCTGGTGGACCGAGCTGACCACGGCGGGCGGCGAGGGCATGGTGGTGAAGCCGTTTGAAGCGATGGTCCGCGGCCAGAGCGACCATCTGGTCCAGCCGGGCGTGAAATGCCGCGGTCCGGAGTACCTTCGGATCATCTACGGCCCGGAGTACCTGCGCGATGACAACCTACGCAGGTTGCGCACCCGCGGTCTGGGTCGCAAGCGCTCGATGGCACTGCGTGAGTATGCGCTCGGCCTGGAGGCGCTGGACCGTTTCGTCGCGGGCGAACCGCTGTGGCGCGTGCACGAAGCCGTCTTCGCGGTCCTCGCCCTCGAGTCGGAGCCGGTCGACCCACGCCTCTGAAAGCTCACTCCCGCGGCCGGTACCTGGTCATGGCTCGACCACCCGGCCGTGGGCGGTTCCTTCGATGAGCTCCAGATAGGCCCGGACCACATTCGCGACCGGAGTGCCCGCGGCGCCGTCGCGACCGAGTGCGGTGAGGGTTTCCGAGATCCAGCCCGGACTCACCGAATTCAAGCGGATTCCGCGCGGCAGCTCGAGCGCCGCCGCGGGCACGAAGCCGCCCAGGCCGGCATTGACCGCGGCCGCGAAGGACAGCCCCGGCTCGGAGAAGGTCGAGATGCCATTGGTGAGCGTGATGGACCCGGCATCGTTGAGGTGCCGGATGGCGTGGCGAACCAGGTGAATTTGGCCGAGGAATTTACCTTCCAGGCCGAGGAAGTACTCGTCATCGGTCGAGTCGGGGAGTTCGGCGAGCTGACCGCTGGCGGCCACCGCGACGATCGCGTCGATATTGTCCACCGCATCGAAGAGTGCGGAGATCGACCCGGGATCGTCCAGGTCGACCTGGACGATCCCGCGCCGGGAAGCACGAACAACCTGATGTTCCTTCGTCTCTAGTGCGTCGACGAGGGCCGAGCCGATGGTTCCGGTAGCACCGATCACAACAATCTTCACAGGTCGGCCCAACCATGTCGGGCCGCACGCTATTCCGCCTACCCGCGCTCGGCTACCACCGCGCCATCGTCGGCACCCGCCTCACCCGCCCGGCCCTCGGCCATTTCGGCATCGGCGGCATCGCCAACCCTGGTCTCGGCCTCGGCATCGGCTTCGTCACCAACCACCTCGGCAACCACGCCATGTCCCTCGGCGACGCCCGACTCCCCTTTCTCGCCGCACTCATCGAACGCGCCGCACGCGCGGCCGCCGCCGAGCGACCCGCCGTCACATTCGACGGCACTCGCGCCGCCAGCTGACACGCCACCGGGGCTATCAGTCCGAACTCCCCTGCGCAACCGCGGATTCGACGCCGGGTGCGAGCCGCGCGCCCACCCCTCGTGAATTGCCACGGCCACCGGGACAACACCCGGACCCGACGGTCGGCTGCAGAGTCCAGTCCGAATGTCCGCCGGGCAGTGCCAAGCCGATCTGGAAGGCCGCCAGAAACGGCAGCACAACCGTCACGACACCAAGCAGCCGTCGGACGAGGACATGGCGGCAAGCGCGACGCCGACGAACGCGCCGAGTCCGAGCACATCGGAACCGGGCTCAGCGCTCGGGTGGCTCCAACCCCAGCGAACGGATGAGATGGCGAATTTCGTTGCGGTAGAGCTTTGCCGGATCGGTGGTCTGGGAGCGCAGGTGGCCGAGGACTTCCAGGGAGACCAGGCCGTGCAGGTGGCCCCAGATTCGCAGGGCGATCGCGACCGCGGCCGGAGGTAGGCCGGGGAACTCGGCCTTGACCTCGTCGACGAGTTTCGGTTCGAAGTCCGACCACTCGAAACCGTTGTCCGCGTACTGCCTTTCGGCGTGCGGCCAGGCGCCCGCGGCCAAACCGGTCAGGCCCGCGCATACGCGGTGCTCCGCGGCCGGAGCCGCACCGCCCTCCGGGGGCTGATAGTTGGGTACCGGATCGCCGTATATCAGGCGGAATCCCGCGGGGTTCTCCAGGGCCCAATCACGAAATGCACAGGCCCACGCGAGGATTCGGCCCGACGCGTCGGTTTGGGGACGGGCATCGCGGGCAGCTTCGACCGCATCGGCCAGTTCGGAGTACACATCGTTGATCAGCGCGGTGATCAGGTCGTCGCGGGTCGGGAAGTAGCTGTACACCGCATTGGGGGTCATGCCCATCTCGCGCGCGATTGCCCGCAGCGTAATGGCGCCCGGTCCACCCTCGGCCATCAACCGGAGCGCGACCTGCTTGATCTCCGCTGTCGTCTCGGAGCGTCGTAACTCTCGCCGACTCGGCGTCGCAGTGCCCACGGTGGCAACTCTACAGCGGTGTGAGAAAACTAGACGTAGCTCATATACTTCACGGCGTATAGTTTCTACACGCCGTTTCAATCAGATCCAGGAGAACCATGTTCATCGGAATCGTCGGCGCGACCGGCAATATCGGCCAGCGGGTACGCACCGAAGCCGTCACCCGCGGCCACCAGGTCACGGCGTTCACCAGAGACGCCGGGCAGATCACCACCAGCCAGCCGAATACCACCTGGCGCAGCCTCGACATCTTCGACAGCGCGGCCATTGCCGCGGTCCTCCCCGGCATGGACGTCCTCATCAGCTGCTACCAGCCGGGAAATGCGGCAGCGGATTTCGACGACACGGTCGCGCGCTCCATCGCCGATCCGACCGGCTACGCGCGTGCGGCGCGTTCGCTGCTGGACGCACTGCACACGCACCCGCGCACCCGACTGATCGTGGTCGGCGGCGCGGGAAGTTTGGAGTACGAGCCCGGACAGGTCACCGCCGATGACGACCAACGCCTCGCCGATACCCTCGACGGACTCGGCTTGCCCCGCGCATACGCCGCCGCCGTGCGCGGCCACCGCGCGGCCCTCGATATCCTGCGCACCTCGAATCGGCTGTGGACCTACCTCAGCCCGGCCGAATTGATCGCCCCCGGCGAACGCACCGGACGCTACCGGGTCGGCGGTGACCAGCCGGTACGCGATACCGACGGCCACAGCCGCATCTCCATCGAGGATGCCGCGGTCGCGCTACTCGACGAGGTCGAACTGCCACGATTCGTCCAGCGGCGCTTCACCATCGGCTACTGACCGGATACTCCGCGCCGACCGCGCGACGGTCGGTGCGGGAGTTCAGCTTTCGCGTTTCAATTTGCGCCAGCCACCCGCGCGGTTATTGGCGATGATCTGTTCGAACATTGCGAGAAGTGCTGGGACATTGAGCTTTTCACCCTCGTGAATCGCCACGGTACGCCCGGTCTTGTTCTCGTGGCCTCCGGTAATGATGTCCTCGGGATCCGGCACTATGCCACCGTCGTAGAGGAACACATTCACATGGGTCTTCGCGGCGAGCAGGGCGCAGATATTGCCGTCCAGCACGAAATACGGCTGCACAGTGCGTTTGATGGTCTCCACGACCTCGGGATCGGCGGCATGCACCAGCTCGCGCACCTCATGACAGATCGCCTGCTGCCACTCGGGTAGCGGGTCGATGTAGGCGTCGACGCGCGGGTCCCGCTGATAGGACATGCGACCGATCCAAACACAATCGCGGTGAATTCGTGCCTGATCACCGCCGGGAACCAGAACGACGATTAACTTAACCCATCTCCGCGAGCATCGTGCCGAATCCGCGCCGATGTTCAGGAGACGGCGAAAAGGATCCGGAAGGTCGTACCGGCCCCTGGGGTGCGCAACAGCTGGATCCGGGCACCGTGCGCGCCCAGGATGGCATCGGCAATGGCGAGTCCGAGTCCCGAACCGCCGGTGCGGGAGCGCGATTCGGCGGCCCGATAGAAGCGATCGAAGATGCGCGGCGCGTTCTCCGGCGCGATGCCGGGGCCGTCGTCGTGCACATCGAGTACGACGAATTCGGATGCGTCGGGCAGTACCGCGCCGGCTTCGGCGGCGATCGGATCGGTCAATGTGGCGGCCGCCCTGACCCCGACGGTGACGGTTATCGACGCCTCGGACGGCGTATGCACCAGCGCATTGTTGACCAGATTCGTCACGACCTGCCGCAATCGATGTTCGTCGCCGACGATCCGAACCGGGTCATCCGGACTGTCCAGGCCGATATCCCGATCCGGGGCTCGGGTAGCGGCGTCGCGCACCACTTCCATCGCGAGCACCACCAGATCGACCTCGGCCAGATCGAGCGCCCGTTCCTGATCGGATTTGGCCAGTAGTAACAGGTCGTCGACGAGCACACCCATCCGGATCGCTTCGCCCTCGATCCGGCTCATCATCTCCCGCACGCCCACCTCGTCCGAGGCGCCACCGCGCCGATACAGCTCGGCGTAGCCGCGCACCGAGGTCAGCGGGGTGCGCAATTCGTGGGAGGCGTCGGCGATGAACGCCCGCATCCGCTGCTCGGAATCGGCGAGCTGGCGCAATGCCGTGGACAGCCGGGTGACCATCACATTGAACGCCGTGCCGAGCCGCCCCACCTCGGTATGCGGATCGGTCTGCGCGACACGGCGATCCAGATCCCCGGCGGCGATGGCCTCGGCCGTGTGCTCGATCCTGGTCAACGGTCGCAGGCCGATTCGCACCAGCAGCGTCGCGATCACGGAGATGGCGAGCAGCAGTGTCGCACCAGCCACCAACTCGATCGTGCGGAGTTTGCCGGTGGTCGCCTCGGTGGTCGCCAGCGACATCGCGATCGCGACGGTCCCGCCATCGGGCTGCCATTCGGTCGCCGGCTGTACGACAGTGCGCACCCGCCAACGGATATCGCTCTTCTTGTCACCGACCGTGAAAGCGGTATTCGCACGGGCACGTACCGATGCCGCGTCCATCGCGGGCAATGCGGGCACCGTACTCACCTCGGCCGATGCGCCGAGTTTGCCGATCTGACGCCCGTCGAGATCGAAGAACGTCAGCCGGAAATCCGAAGGCAACTGCTCGTACTCCGGCGGCCGGGAGGGCGGTGGCGGCGGTGGCCGCTTGGTCGAAGTCATATCGCTGGCAACGTGATTGAGCTGGTCGTCGACCCGGTCGAGCAGCGCGCGATCCAACATCGCCACACTGAGCAGCCCGAAGGCGACCATACCGATACCGGCGATCGCGACGAGCGCCAGCAGCAGCCGGGTGCGTAAGGTCAACCGGCGAGCCCGATTCCACACCCGGCGCCGACTCACGAACGCCCGCCGCCGCGCCGCAGGGTGTAGCCGACACCGCGAATGGTATGGATCAGCGGCGGATTCTGGGCATCGACCTTGCGCCGAAGCTGGCTGATGAAGGTCTCCACGACCCGCCCGTCGCGCCCGGTCTCCGTACTCCACACCCGATCGATGATCTGCTGCTTGCTGACCACCTTCTCGGCATTGACCACCAGATATCGCAGCAGACTGAATTCGGTGGCCGACAGCCGGATCTCGGCGCCCGCACGATAGGCCGCATGCGCATCGAGATCCAGTTCCAGGTCCGCGTATTCGAGTACCCGATCGTCGCCGGACTCCGATCCGAGCGTGCGGCGCAGAATCGCGCGCAATCGCAGCAGGACCTCCTCGATGCTGAACGGCTTGGTGACATAGTCGTCACCACCGGCGGCCAGCCCGGCGATCCGATCCTCTACTGCGTCCCGGGACGTCAGGAACAACACCGGCACCTGACTGTCGGACTCCCGCAGCCGCCGCGCCACCGCATAGCCATCCAGATCCGGCAGCATCACGTCCAGTACCACGATGTCGGGCGGATGCGCCGCGGCCTCGGCGAGCGCGGCGTACCCGCTCGCGGCGGTATGCACGTCGAATCCGCTCATCCGCAGTGCGGCGGAGAGCAGGTCGAGAATGTTGGGCTCATCGTCGACCACGAGAACGGTCGCGGCCGGTGATGTGTCGCGGTCGGGCACGGCTACACACTATGCCGCATTGTCCACCCGGCCGGCGGAGCGATCGCATCGGCGGAGATTTCGCTCGAATCGGCCGCGCCGGCTATCCTGCCGCATCGCACCAGCACCTCGCCTGGCTACATCCGGGACCTACTCCCGAAGCGCGGAACACCGCCCACCACAACCGAACCCGGCCTGTGGGCATTGGAACTCTTGTCGGGGTGACAGGATTTGAACCTGCGACCCTCCGCTCCCAAAGCGGATGCGCTACCAAGCTGCGCTACACCCCGTGACCTCGCGGCGAAAGACCGTGCCGACGAGGATGAATCCTGCGTGGAGCGGGTGACGGGAATCGAACCCGCACCATCAGCTTGGAAGGCTGAGGTTCTACCATTGAACTACACCCGCAGGCATACGACATCTGATGGGATCGCCACGATGTCGTGTGCGAACCGACTGTACCGAATCAGGCGTCGGGAACGCCAATCAGCCCCCCATCGAACCGCTCAGCGGGGCCCTTGCCGGGCAGACCTGACCGCAATCCCGACCGCCTACGGTAGCCGATGGCTATTACTAATCGGGTCGAGCCGCCCCCGGACCAGAAAACCGCCCGTTTCGGCGTGCTGTCGGCGTGTCGGTCCGCGACATCCCGGCGAACGAAATTGATGTGTAACGCCGATGACGCGGGAGCGATGTCATACCCGATCGCCATTCGCGAGGTACCGATAACTCGTTATAAAACGGCGTTTTTCAGTGCCGAGTGGCTTGCTAGGATCCTTTTTGCCGGACGGGGGTATCTGGAAAGGGGGCGGTGAGCGTGCACCAAGCGAGGTGGACACAACCGCGTAGCAGTGGGAACGATCGGGGTGGCGCCGGCACCTGCGTGAGAACAGGGCACCCGGGTACCGACATCACCCGTGGCGGGTGAGGACGATGGCTGCGGATACCGAGCCCCCCGTGGCGAAGATGGCGGGCGATTGGGCACGCGCGGTTTGCGCGGAACCGGGATCACACGCGTCACCACAACAGTTGCAGCCGGTATTGGTCGAGATCATCCAGCGGCTGCTGTTGCTGGCCAGGTCCGAGCCCTTTCCGGTGCCCGAGGCGCGGATGTTGGGGGCGCGACTGGTCGAGGCGCCGTTCGAACGGACCAGAATGCTGGCGCAGGCCACCCGCTGGCTGCTCGGCTTCCCGGCGGGGGCGCCGGGGTCGCTGGTCGCCACGCGCTGGCCGCTGGTCGCCAGTCAGGCCATCGACAGCTATGCCCAGGCATTGCAGGAGCGGGCGCTGGCCCAGCAGGAGCAACACATTTCGGCCGCGGTGTCGTTGCGGGTGCAGGAGATCGCCGCGCTCCAGCATCGGCTGCGGCACGAGGCCACCCATGACGCGCTCACCGATCTGGCCAACCGGACGCTGCTGCAGGACAAGGTGCGGCTGATGACGGCCGACCCGAACCGCGGAGTCGGCCTGCTGCTGATCGATCTGGACCGGTTCAAGCAGATCAACGACAACTACGGACACGCCGTCGGTGACGAGGTGCTCGTCGAACTGGCCCGTAGGCTGCGCGAGATCTGCCCCCCGGATACGGTCATCTGCCGCTACGGCGGTGACGAATTCGTGCTGGCCACCAACCCGCTGCACAACACGCTCGGCGAAATCGCGCATCGGATCGTGGCCGCGCTGCGGGATCCGGTGTGGTCGACGGCCGGTCCGGTGCCGGTTTCGGCCAGTGTCGGCACCGCCTACTGTCCGCCGGGCGACTCCTGCGATTTCACCGATCTGCTGCGTCGCGCCGATCGCGCGATGTATTCGGCGAAGACCGCGGGCGGGCGCCGCTTCGCCCTCGCCGATTCCGATAAACCCGAAATCAAGGCCGTAGCAGGCTGACCGGAGGAGTACAAGAAATCTCCTACCAGTGCTAGGAGTTCGGCCGGTTTCTGGACCTCGGTACCGGGGACCTGGACGCCAAGCATTCAGGGGAACATTTCGATAGCTGGGACTAGATGTCCAGAACCAGTCGCGGAGTGCGGGCGCGCGAGCAGCAGATCATCATCACGTCGGTGTCGTCCGGGGTGAGGATGCTGTCGCGATGGTCGGGGATACCGTCCAGCACAACGGTTTCACAGGTACCGCAGGTGCCTTCGCGGCAAGAAGACAACACTGCGATACCGGCCCCTTCGACGGCGTCTAGAACGGAGGTATGCGCCGGGATGCGCACGGTGAGACCGGATTGCGCGCATTCGACGTCGAAGGCGGTGTCGACCGCGCCCTCGGTCGGCTTCGGCGCGAACCGCTCGATATGCAGGGCATCGGCGGGCCAGGTTGCGGCGCAGTGACGTTCGACAGCGGCCAGCAGCGACTCCGGACCGCAGCAGTACACGAGGGCGCCCGGATCGGGTCCGGACAGGATGGCGTCGAGATCCAGCGGGCCGGTCTCGCTCTGCGGACACACCTCGATCGGCCCGAGCGCCGACAGTTCAGGCAGGTAGGCCATGCTCGCGCGGGTGCGGCCGCCGTAGTGCAGGCGCCACTGGCCACCGCGTCCCGCGACGGTGCGGATCATCGGCAGCAGCGGTGTGATTCCGACACCACCGGCGATGAACCGATAGCGTTGCGCGTCCCGGAGCGGGAAGTTGTTGCGGGGACCTCGGATTCGCAGACATTCGCCTACGGTCAGCCGGTCGTGGATGTAGGCCGATCCACCACGGCCGCTCGCCTCGCGCAGGACCGCGACGGTCAATCGGCCGTGATCGTCGGGATCACCGCACAGCGAATACCGGCGCACCAGATCCGGGCGCAGGATCAGGTCGATATGGGCGCCCGGCTGCCATTTCGGGGTGTGCCCGTCGGTCACAGCGAGGGTGAGTTCGACGATGCCCTCGGCGAGGGTGCGGCGGTCGGTGACGGTGACGGTGAATTCCGGTTCGGCGGTCATCTTCCGGCGCCGATCAGCGTCGCGGGCCGCGGATCGGACGTCTGGTCGCGATGACCGCCGGGGTGGGCGAGCAACCACTGCCAGATCTCGATCGGATCATCGGCGATCCTGGTTGCGCCGCAATGGCATCGGCCGAAGAGTTGGTCGCTGCCCGGGAACCACTGCACGCGGTGACAGTCGGTCGCGGTCATGCCCGGGTTGCCTCGGTCCTGGTGAGTTCGGCGATCAGCCGACGTGCCGCCAGCGCGCCGGTGTCGATATTGATCGACAGCTCCTGATAGGTGCCCCCGGCGCGTTCCTCCGCGGCGATGACCTCCTCGACCAGGTTCAGTGCCACCACATCCTGCATCACCACGGTGTGATTGCTCTTGTACAGGTAGTCGGTCACGTCCTGGTCATCGATCGCGAAATCCCTGGCCACCATCCAGAAGTCGTGTACCGAACGCTCGGTTTCCGGAGTGAGGGCGTACACGATCTCGGTGTGGCACGCACCGGGATCGGTGTCGGCGCCGCGGCCGGGCAGGTAGCCGTCGGGCGGATAGTTGCCCTGCGGCGCGACGCGGCTGTGCAATCGGTACAGACACGGCGGCTGGAACTCGATGTCCTGCCAGCGGGTGATGCGCCCGGTGATACCCGTCGAACCGGCATAGAACGGCGGGCATTCGGCATCGTCCATGTGCCGGCTCACCCGCACGACACCGGCCGCCTGGTCGACCTCGGTGCTGATCGGCGTCGCCGCGACCTCGGGTGTGCCGATATAGCCGCCGTGCAAATAGGTTTCGTGGGACAGGTCCATCAGATTGTCCATCAGCAGCGCATGCCTGGCCCGAATGGTCTCCAGACCGCGGACAGTGGTCCAGCCCTCCTGCACCAGCCACGGTGCGCGCGGGATCGCCGCCGGGTCGGCCAGTACGTGGTCGCCGATCCACACCCAGACGAACGAATCCTGTTCCACCACCGGATAAGACGCGACACGGGCGGTGCGGGGAATGCGGGTCTGTGCGGGCACCGCGACACAGGCACCGGTGCGGTCATAGGTGAAGCCGTGGTAGCCGCAGACGACACGGTCATCGACCAGCCGCGACTGCGACAGCGGGTAGCGGCGGTGGATGCAGCGGTCGGACAGTGCCACCACTGTGCCGTCCTCGGTCCGGTAGAACACCAGTGGCTCGTTGCAGATGGTTCGCGCGAACAGGTCGCGATCGATCTCCTGGCTGTAGGCGGCCACATACCACTGGTTGCGGGCGATTGCGGTTGTCGGGCTCATCGGAATGCTCCTGAAATGTGCTCCCCCGAGCGGGCTGTGCGGTCCATCGTGTGGGCCAGCGGCACGTGAACCAAGACACACTTCCGTCGAACGGAAGTCAGTGCCCGACACCCAGCTGCCGGGTAATGCCGTGGGCCGCCGTGCGCACCGCCGGAGCCCACATGGCGCGGCGGGAGTCACCGGCCGGTACGACTATCGACAGCGCCGCCGCGACCTGGCCGTCCGAACCGAAAATCGGTGCGGCGACGGAATATCCGTCGAGAGTCACCTGCCCGTCACTGATCGCGACCCCGGTGCGGCGCACCTCGGCCAGTGCCCGCCGCAGCGCATCGGGCGTACTGATCGTCTTCGTGGTGAATACCGCGAACGGCCGGTCGGCGATCTTGTCCACGATCTCGGCGGGAGCGTAGGCCAGGATGGCCAGCCCTACGCCGGTCGCGTGCATCGGCCAGCGTGCCCCCACTCGGGTGCGCACGAATACGGCATCGCGACCGGCGAGGAATTCGACATAGACCACCTCGGTGCCGTCGCGGACCGCCAGCTGCACGTTCTGGTGCGTCGCCTCGTACAGGTCCTCCATGAACGGCAGCGCGACATCACGAATGGGCCTGGCGCGTGGGCAGAAGGAGGCGATCTCCACCATGCGCAAACCGATCTGATACCCGCCGCTCGGGGCCCGATCCAGCGCACCCCACTGCACGAGATCGACGACGTGACGGTAGACAGTGGTCTGCGGTAGACCGGTGCGCTCGGCCAGTTCCGACAGCTTCAACACCGGGTGGGCGCTGTCGAACGCCTCCAGCAGCACCAGTGCGCGCGCGAGCACCGACGACTGGGTCATGGCCGCGGCCGGTCAGGACAGCGCATGCCAGGCTCGGACCAACGCCGAGCGGAAATCGTCGGCCTGCTCGGCCGTCATCCCGCTGATCATCTGCTGTTCCACCGCGTCGACCGCGTCGGCGACATCGGCCAACAACCGCCGCCCGGCCGGGGTGAGGTGGATCAGCAGTTCGCGCCGGTTGTATGCGTTGCGTTCGCGCGCGATGAGTCCGCGACTTTCCAGGGCACGGACCACATCGGCGACGGACTGTGCCGTGACGAAGGAATCCCGCGCCAACTGCGCGGCCGGTAAGCCGTCGTGACGCTCGAGCACCGTCAGCGCGGTGTACTGCAACGTGGTGATCCCGACCGGGCGCAGCAGCTCGTCCAGGCGCGCCCGCACCGCCAGCTCGACCCGCTTCACCGCGTACAGCAGCGAGGTGTGGCTACGCGGTCGGCTTGCGGACGCATTGGCTTCCGACATCGTCATCAACCTCTCCTCACCGGCGACGTCGCGGGCGTCGAACCGGACGTTCGACGAAATCGAGAATAGATCATTGACAGGAATCCTGTCATTGGTGGATAGTGGCCGACATCACTAAAACCATCAGGTTTCCTGTTGATGAGAGCGAGCGTCAGGCGCGTCTCGGCCACGGCCGGAATCGTCGGACGGAACGAGGAAGCATGAGCACGAACGACAGTCACGTCTACGGACAGCTGTTCATCGATGGCACATGGCGCGACTCCGCATCGGGTGGCCGCGGCGAGGTGCTGGACCCGTCGACCGGCCGGGTCATCGGCAGCGTCGCCGACGCCGACCGCACCGACGTCGACGATGCGCTCGCGGCCGCACGTGCGGCGTTCATCGGCGCCGAATGGGCCGGTCGCGGGCCGACTCGCGCTGGTCGACGAGCGCAGCGGACGGCTGCCGATCGACAAGCTGATCACCCGGTACCCGTTCGACGATATCGGCCGGGCCGTGGCGGATATGACCTCGGACAAGGCGATCAAACCGTCCTCATCTTCTGAGACTGTCGACAGCGCTTTCGAAAGGAATATTGCATATGGATCTCACCGGCAAAGTCGCCATCGTCACCGGCAGCGGACAAGGTCTCGGCCTCGCCTACGCCAAGGCTCTGGCCGGCGTCGGCGCGGCGGTCGTGGTCAACGATGTGGCCGCCGACCGCGCCGAGAAGGCCGCCGCCGAAATCGCCGAAGCGGGCGGTCGAGCGCTCGCCGTGCCCGTCGCCGTCGGTACCACCGAGGCCGCGCGGACACTCGTCGCGGCGGCCGTCGACGCGTTCGGGCGACTGGATGCGATGGTGACCAATGCGGGCATCCTGCGCGACAAAGTGTTGTGGAATATGTCCGACGACGACTTCGACGCGGTCATCCACGTCCATCTGCGCGGCACCTTCACCTGCGTGCGGGAAGCGGTCAAACACTTCCGTGCAGCCGGACACGGCGGGCGGGTCGTGCTCGCCGGATCCCCCGCCGGTCAGCGCGGTAATTTCGGTCAAACCAACTATGCGGCAGCAAAAGCCGGTATCGCGGCGATGGCACGCACGTGGGCGATGGAATGCGCGAAGGCCGAAGTCACCGTCAACGCGATCATCCCCAATGCGGCCACCGCGATGACCGAGACAATTCCCTTCCTCGCCCCCTACGTCGAGGGTATGAAGAACGGTGCGCCCATCCCCTCGGTGGTGCGCCGCGCCGCCTCGTTCGGCACCCCGGAGGATGTCGCCGGACTGGTGGTTTTCCTCGCCTCCGACGCATCCGCCTCTATCACCGGCCAGTGCCTCGGCATCGGCGGCGACCGGCTATCGCTCTGGTCGCATCCGCGCGAAATCCGCAGTGCCTTCCGCGACGGCGGCTGGAGCGCCGACGCGATCGCCGAAGCATTCGATTCCGCCATCGGTGAGCAGCTCGAAACCTACGGCATCCCGCTGCCCAAGATCCCGACGACCGCGCAGCAGCTGTCATGAGCCTCGACCTGGACCAGCTCGTCGCGATCGACGTGCACACGCACGCCGAAACCGATGGCTGCGGCCACTATTCACTACCCGACCAGCTCCGGGCGGGCGCCGAGGACTACTTCGGCACCGAATCGGGTCCGCCGACCATCGACGAGATGGCCGCCTACTATCGGCAACGCCGCATGGCCGCGGTCGTCTTCACCGTCGACGCCGAATCCGCACTCGGCCACCGGCGGATCAGCAATGACGACATCGCCACCGCGGCCGCCGCACACCGCGACGTCCTCATCCCGTTCGCCAGTATCGATCCGGCCAAGGGCAAGGCGGGACTGGCCGAAGCCCGGCGACTCGTCGTCGAGCACGGGGTTCGTGGCTTCAAATTCCATCCGAGCGTGCAGGCGTTCCGGCCCGACGATCGCGCCGTCTACCCGCTCTACGAGACCATCAGCGAACTCGGGGTGCCCGCCCTGTTCCATTCCGGTCAGACCGGAATCGGATCGGGACTCCGCGGTGGCGGTGGCATCCGACTCAAGTACTCCAACCCGATGCTGCTCGATGACGTGGCGGTCGACTTCCCCGATCTGACCATCATCATCGCGCATCCGTCGTTTCCCTGGCAGGACGAAGCGCTGGCCGTGGCCACCCACAAACCCAATGTCTATATCGATCTGTCCGGGTGGTCACCGAAATACTTCCCGCCGCAACTGGTCAAATACGCCAACAGCCTGCTCAAACGAAAGGTGCTGTTCGGCTCCGACTTTCCGCTCATTTCCCCGGATCGGTGGCTGACAGACTTCGCGCAACTCGATATCAAAGACGAGGTCCGTCCGCTGATCCTGCGCGAAAACGCCATCACCGCATTGGGATTGAGGCCGACGTGATGGACCAGGGAATCGGCTCGTGGCCGCGTCGGCGGGCCCGGATGGAGCCCGATGCCGTCGCTTTGATCCAACAAGGCCGGCGGGTCGACTACGCCACCCTCGCCCGTCGCGTCGACGCCCTGGCCGCAACCCTCGCCGATTTCGGCGTCGAGGCGGGCGACCGGGTCGCCTACCTCGGACACAACGACATCGCGACCTTCGAAACCCTCTTCGCCACGGTGCATCTCGGTGCCATCTTCGTCGCGCTCAACACGCGGCTCACGGCACCGGAGATCGCGGGCCTGCTCGACGATTCCACCCCAACGGTATTCGTCATCGGTGCCGACACCGAAGCGGTTGGCATCGATGCGCTCGCACGGAGCTCCACCGCTCCCCGACTGCTTCATCCGGGCGAGGAGTACGAGCACGCGATTACCGAGCACGCCGGACGAACACCACCCGCCCGTGCGGTCGGACTCGACGATCCCGCATTGATCCTCTACACCTCTGGCACTACCGGCCGCCCCAAGGGCGCGGTGCTGACCCACGGCAATATCGTCTGGAACACTCTCAACCAGTTCGCCCATTTCAGTCTCGGCCGCGACGATGTCAGCCTGTGTTCCGCGCCGCTGTTCCACGTACTCGGACTGGGGCAGATCACGCTGCCGACGCTCTACGTCGGCGGAACCGTCATTGTCATACCGAAATTCGATCCCGCCGAATTCCTGGCCATCATCGAGCACCGGAGGGCCACGGCTTTCCCGCTCGCCCCGACCATGCTGAAAATGCTGTGCGAGGCGCCCGAGTGGGAGACCACCGATCTGTCGAGCGTGCGCTGCGTCGCCTTCGGCGGCTCCCCTGTCCTCGAACATGTGGCCAAGGCGTGGCTGGACCGCGGCATCCAAGCCCTACAGGGCTACGGTATGACCGAGGCAGCACCCGGCGTGCTCATGGCACTGCGCCACGGCGCCGATGCACATCCGGTATCCGCGGGTGTGCCGCATTTCTTCACCGACGTCGCGCTGCTCACCCCGACCGGCGAGATCATCGAAGGTCCGGGTCAGGGCGAACTGCTCGTCAAGGGCCCCAATGTCTTTGCCGGATACTGGCAGCGACCCGATGCCACCGAGCAGGCGTTCATCGACGGCTGGTTCCGCACCGGCGATATCATCCGCATCGACGAGGACGGCTGGGCGTACATCGTCGACCGCGTCAAAGACATGATCATCTCCGGTGGCGAGAACATCTACCCCGTCGAGGTCGAAGCGGCGATCGCCCGCCTGGACGGTGTCGGCGACTGCGCCGTGGTCGCCGTGCCGGACGAACGCTGGGGTGAGGTCGGATTGGCGTTCATCGTCGTCCGCGCCGGTCACGTCGTCGACGAAGACACGATTCGCGCCCATCTCGAAGCACATCTCGCCCGATACAAGATCCCGAAGTTCTACGTCTTCCGAGAGCAGCTGCCGCGCAACGCCCTCGGCAAGATCCAGCGCCTGCCGCTGCGCGACGAGGCTCGCCGACTCCGCGATTCGGCACCGTAAATCTCTACCCCGCAACAGTATTCACGAAGGAGCACGGCCACCATGGCGACCACCGTCGACAATCCCACCGACCTACTCGACCTCATCGGCACCGACCTCGGCAGCAGCGACTGGATCGAGATCCCGCAACGCGATATCGATATGTTCGCCGCCGCCACCCATGACGAGCAGTGGATCCACGTCGATGTCGAACGCGCGAAGACGGGCCCTTTCGGTGGCACCATCGCGCACGGCTATCTGACCCTGTCGCTGCTCATCCCGCTCTGGTCGCACCTACTCGTCATCGAAAACCGTGGCATGGCAATCAATTACGGCCTCAACAAGGTCCGCTTCCCAGCCCCCGTCCCCGCCGGTTCGAAGGTTCGCCTCACCGCCACCCTCACCGATGCCACCGACCTCGGCGACGGCGCGGTCCAGGTCACCGTCGACGCGGTCATGGAGCGCGAAGGCGCCGACAAACCGGTATGCATCGCCCAGATGGTGCACCGCTACTACCGGTAGCGCTGCGTAGGCCTGACACGGCCGACGGCCGGGGTACCCAGCGATCCGCAGTTTCGTCGACGACCGAGCTGGGCCGGATCCACAATCCAGCACCGCCGCGAAATCATGTACTCCCACAGGCTGCCGGTTGCTCGGATTCGACTGGGGCGCAATACGACCGGCACCGGCTCAGTTGGCCTGACAAGTGGGGCACCAGAAGAGGTTGCGACCCTCCAGCACACCGTGCGCGACGGGGGTGCCGCAGATGCGGCAGGGCGCGCCGGGACGGCGGTAGACGTAGGTGCGTGGGCGGTCGGGCGTGTAGGACGGTTCGCCGTGGTCGTGTTCGGGCCGAACGACGACCATCTTGCCGACCCGCACGCCCACCCGCATCAGCGCGACCAGATCGGTCCACATCGCGTCCCATTCGTCGGCGGACAGCGCGGTACCCGGTCGCTGTGGCGAAATACCGTGCCGGAACAGCAGTTCCGCGCGATACACATTGCCGACACCGGCGAGCACCTGCTGATCCATCAGCAGTGCGCCGATCGGTCTGCGCGAGCGATGAATTCGCCGCCAAGCCCGTTCGGGATCGGCGCCGCGCCGCAGTGGATCCGGGCCGAGCCGCTCGGTCAGCGCCGTCACCTCCGCTCGGGTGTACACCTCGCACGCGGTCGGGCCGCGTAAGTCGGTGCCGTACCAGCGATCATCGGCCGACGCGTCACCGACGATCCGCATCCGCACCTGTCCGACCGGCTCGCCCATCGGCAGCGGCACCTCGGTGAACACCCCGTACAGCCCGAGGTGCACATGGACTATCAGACCCGACTCGTAGTGGTGCAGTAGGTGTTTGCCCCACGCCTCGGCCTTGGTGAGCACCTGACCGTCGACGCGCGCGGCCCCGGCGGCGAACTTGCCCTGCGGGCTGGAAACGCGCACCACTCCCCCGGCGAACCGCCGCTGATGTAGTCGCGCGAGCCGATGTAGCGTGTGGCCCTCAGGCATCGAAGGTCGAAATCCTTTCCGGTCCGCCGACGCGCGCGGCTGGGGCGGCGAACCGCTGCTTCGAGCTCGAAACGCACACCGCATTGCCCGCGAAGCCCCGTTGCCGCAGCCACGCAAGGCGCTGCGGTGTATTGCCCTCAGGCATCGAAAATAGCGATCCTCTCCAGTCCGCCGTCCCGCATCCGCGGTGGCTCGGCTTGCGAGACGGCGGTTTTCGCCAAATGCTCTGCGTCAGGAGGCCGGAAGCGCCGGGGCCACACCGGTCTTCTCGTACTCGGCCAGAATGTCGATGCGACGCTGGTGGCGCGGCTCCTCGGACCATTTGGTCGAGACGAACGCGTCCACGATCGCCAGCGCCTCCTCGGTGGAGTGCATGCGGCCGCCGATGCCGATCAGCTGGGCGTTGTTGTGCTCACGGGCCAGCTGGGCGGTTTCCACACTCCAGGCCAGGGCGCAGCGGGCGCCGGGCACCTTGTTCGCGGCGATCTGCTCACCGTTGCCGCTGCCGCCGAAGACCAGGCCGAGGCTGCCCGGATCGGCGACGGTGCGGCGGGCCGCCTCGATGCAGAACGCGGGGTAGTCGTCGAGTGCGTCGTATTCGAGGGCGCCGCAGTCGACGACCTCGTGGCCCGCCTGCTCCAGATGGGCCTTGACGTGATTCTTCAATTCGAAACCGGCATGGTCGGCACCCAGGTATACGCGCATGGCTGCGATTGTGTCAGGCGTGTTTCGCGGTGCCGCGAGAGGGCCGCGCGGCCACCATTAACACTGTTGGCCGCCACGGCGAATCGACTGATGTGCCACCCACGCCAACGGCACCGAACCTCGCCACCGGCAAATGAATAGAGTTCATCGCATGCAGCCGCACGACTCCCAGCCGCCCCAGCAGGCGGGCGGACCCGCCGATCCCTATCCCGCTCTGGGCGGATGGGCGCAGGTTCAGGACGCGACCGCCACACCGAATGAACCGCCCCGGTACCCGTCAACGCCGCAATACCCGTCGGCGCCGTATCCCGGAATCCCCACGCCCCAGTACGGACCCGCGTCGTATGGATACGGTGTGACTCCGGTTCCGCCGGGTACGCCCCCGCAGCGACAGCCGCGGGGCCTGTCTCCGTTCGGCATGCCCGCACGGCACCCATGGGAGATTCCACTGCTGGTCGTCGTCTGTGTGATCACCACGTTCGCGATGCTGATCGCGCTGGCGGTGTGCATCGATCTCGTCCTGGATGGCAAGCAGCCGAGCATCTACGTGATCATCCTGGTCTTCGCGCCGATCGTGGTCTGGTTCCTGCGCGGCATGGGCTACGCGTCCATGCGGGTCAACGGCGTCAAGATGTCACCGACCCAGTTTCCCGAGGGCTATCAGCTGGTGGTCGAGGCTGCGGCCCGATTCGGGATGGCCAAGGTGCCGGACGCCTACGTCGTGCTCGGCAACGGCCAGATCAATGCCTTCGCTTCCGGTCACGGCTTCCGACGCTATGTCGCGGTCTACAGCGATCTGTTCGAAATCGGCGGCGCCGCACGCGAACCCGAGGCCCTCGCCTTCATCGTGGGCCACGAGGTCGGACATATCGCGGCCGGGCACACCTCCTACTGGCGTCAGCTCGGCATGTTCGTGGCGCCGTCACTGCCGATCATCGGCAGCTCGCTGATCCGGTCCCAGGAGTACACCGCCGACAACCACGGCTACTGCAACCGGCATGTCGGAGCACCGGGGGCCATGGGCACTCTCGCCGCGGGCAAATACCTGAACAAACTGGTCGGCTTCGACGAAATGGCCGATCGGGCCGCGGTCGAGAAGGGCTTTTTCATCTGGATCAGCAATGCCATGTCCTCGCATCCGGTGCTGACCTGGCGGATGTGGGCCCTGCGCGACCGCAGCAGGCACGGCAAGCTGTTCTGGCGGCCGAGCCGACCGGCCGGTGCGCCACCGGCCGGTCCGTACCCGAGCAGCTACGGCGAGGTTCCGGCATTGCCGCCGAAGCCCGTGCCATAGGTCAGTCGAAGACCGGGTCCTCGGTCCTGGTCCGCTTCAGTTCGAAGAAGTGCGGGTAGTCGGCGAGCGTCACCGCCGCGTCCCACAGCTTCCCGGCCTGCTCGCCGCGCGGGATCCGCGACAGCACCGGACCGAAGAATGCCTTGCCGTTGATGTGGATGGTCGGGGTGCCGACATCCGGACCGACCTTGTCCATGCCCGCGTGATGGCTCTTGCGCAGCGCCTCGTCGAATTCGGCGCTCTCGGCGGCCGCGGCCAGCTCGGCGGGCAGGCCGACCTCGGCCAGCGAATCCGCGATCACCACGGCGAGGAATTCCTTGCGGGAGTCGCGCGCGTACTCCTCGCGACGGTTGTGGATGCGGGTGCCCATCGCGGTGTACAGCGGCGAGAGCACCTTGTCGCCGTGCTCCTGTGCTGCGGCGATGGCGACCCGAACCGGACCCCAGCCGGTGGCGAGCAACTCCTCGTACTGCGGAGGCAGCCCCTCCCTGCCCTCGTTCAGCACCGACAGGCTCATCACGTGGAAACGGGCCTCGATATCGCGTACCTGCTCGACCTCGAGGATCCAGCGGGAGGTGATCCAACACCAGGGGCACAGCGGGTCGAACCAGAAATCGGCAACGTTCTTGGTGGTCGTCTCGCTCACAGAGCTGTTCCTCTCCATCGCACGCTCGGAACGCGCGGATTCACCGCGCCACTCTCCGTGGCCAACCACGCGGACGCGCGATTCGTTCCCGGACCGGACGCCGATTTTCTCCAAAGCCGGCCCCGGGTCCCAGTAGGGTTGACACGCAGGCGTCCGGTTCCCTCCCGAAAAGGAGTCCGTTATGACCTCTGATCAGCGTTTCGTCATCGTCGGAGGCGGGCTGGCCGCGGCCAAAGTGGCGGAAGCACTGCGCGACAACGATTTCGCCGGAACCGTGACGCTGATCAGCGCCGAGGACTACCTGCCGTATGAGCGACCACCGCTGTCCAAGGAACATCTGGCCGGTAAGAAGTCGCTCGAGGAATTCACCGTCGATCCGGGCCAGTGGTATCGCGATCACCATATCGATGTCCGGCTCGGCACCGAGGTCGGCGCGATCGATCCGAGCGGGAAAACCGTGACGCTGCCCGATGGTTCGACGCTCGGCTACGACAAGCTCGCACTCGCGACCGGTTCGACACCGCGGCGCCTGCCGATTCCGGGTATGGACGCGCACGGGGTGTACACGCTGCGCACCATCGCCGATTCCGACAGCCTGATCGAGCTCTTCGGCTCGGCCCGCCGGCTGGTCATCATCGGGGCGGGCTGGATCGGGCTGGAGGTCGCCTCGGCCGCGCGCGCCGCCCAGGTCGAGGTCACCATTGTCGAATCGGCCGAACTGCCACTGTTGGCGGCCCTGGGACCGGAGATGGGGCGGGTCTTCGCGGATCTGCACCGCGACCACGGCGTCGACCTGCGATTCGGCGCGCAGGTCGAGGCGATCACCACCCATCGGGCGGAGACCGATCTGGCGACCGGCGTCCGGCTCGCCGACGGCACCGTGATCGAGGGCGACGCGGTGCTCGTCGCGATCGGCGCCCGGCCGAATATCGAACTGGCCACCGACGCGGGGCTGGCGACCGATGGCGGCGTACTCGTCGACGCGAGCCTGGCCACCAGTGACCCGAATATCGTTGCGGTCGGCGATATCGCCAGCGAACAGCATCCGCGGCTCGGGCGTCGAATTCGGGTGGAGCACTGGGCGAACGCGCTCAATCAGCCCGCCGTCGCGGCACAGACCATGCTCGGCAAATCGGCCTCCTACGACCGCCTGCCGTACTTCTTCACCGACCAATACGACCTGGGCATGGAGTACACCGGATTCGCCGCACCCGGTGAGTACGCGCGCGTGGTGGTGCGCGGTGATGTGGGCAAGCGTGAGTTCGTCGCATTCTGGCTCGACGGCGATAACCGGGTCTTGGCGGGAATGAATGTGAACGTCTGGGATGTGACCGACCGGATCAAGGAGTTGATCGGCCAGCAGGTCGACCCGGAACGGCTCGCCGATACCTCCGCATCACTGTGATGCAGATCACTATCGAGTGGGTGTCGAATCGGCGTCGCCAGCTCCGACCTGATCGCGAGCGCGCCGCACGGGCGCACCGCAGGCTGGGAGACCGGATATGAAATACATGCTGCTCAAGACCTATGGACCTGCCGCCAACTGCGACGTCCCGATCACCGAATGGACGCCGGAGGAGATCCAGGCGCATATCGACTTCCAGCGGGCCCTCGGCGCGGAGCTGGCCAAGTCCGGTGAGCTGGTCGACGCGCAGGGCCTGGCGGGCCCGGACGAGGCACGGCTGGTCAGCTCGGACGGGCGCGCCGCGCCGGTGATCACCGACGGGCCGTTCCCGGAGACCAAGGAGTTCCTGGCCGGATATTGGATCGTCGATGTGGAAAATCCGGAGCGCGCGTTGGAGATCGCCGCACAGGCTTCGGCGGCCCCCGGGCCGGGCGGTCAGCCGATCGGTGAGTACATCGAGGTGCGCGCGGTCATGGGTGCTCCGACGACCGAGCAATAGTTGCCATGCACGATGCACCGCCCATCGAGGACCTGTTGCGTGAACTCGCGCCGCAGGTCCTCGGCACCTTGGTACGCCGGTTCGGCGATTTCGACGCTGCCGAGGATGCACTGCAGGAGGCAATGCTGGCGGCGGCGACCCAATGGCCTGCCGACGGGTTGCCGGATAATCCGCGCGGCTGGCTGATCCAGGTCGCGCAGCGCCGGATGGCCGATGCGGTGCGCGCCGAGGTAGCTCGGCGGCGCAGGGAGACAACGGTTTTCGAGCGCGATGTGCCCGATACGGAAGCCGTCGACCGCGACGATACGCTCGCCATGTTCTTCCTCTGCTGCCATCCGGCGCTGTCGTCCGCGAGCGCCATCGCGCTGACATTGCGCGCGGTCGGCGGACTCGGCACGGCGGAGATCGCCAATGCCTTCCTGCTGCCGGAAGCAACCATGGCGCAACGAATTACCCGCGCGAAGAAGAAGCTGGCAACCCTCGACCGCCCGTTCGCCCAGCCCGGTGATGCGCAATGGCACGAGCGGCTCGGCGCGGTACTGCACGTGTTGTACCTGATCTTCAACGAGGGACACACCACCACCGCAGGACCCGACCTACAGCGAACCGACCTCTCCGCCGAAGCGATCCGCCTGACCAGGTCGATGCACCGGTTACTCCCCGACGACACCGAGGTCACCGGGCTACTCGCACTCATGCTGCTCACCGACTCCCGCCGGACCGCCCGTACCGGGGCGCACGGTGAACTGATCCCCCTCGCCGAACAGAACCGCGCACTATGGGACCGCGACCTGATCACCGAGGGCATCACATCGGCGACCAGCAGCCTCGCCTCGGGCCTCACCGGCCCCTATCAAATCCAGGCCGCAATCGCCGTACTACACGCGCAGGCGCTGCGCGCCGAGGACACCGACTGGCGCCGAATCCTGGCCCTCTACAACATAATCGAGCGCATCTCGAAGAACCCGATGGTCACCCTCAACCGGGCCGTCGCCACCGCCATGGTCCACGGCCCCACCGCCGGTCTAGAACTCGCCAACACCCTCGAAGACCAACTCGCTGGCAATCACCGCCTGGATGCCGTCCGCGGCCACCTATACGAAATGGCAGGCGATTTCCCCACAGCCATCGCCCACTACACCCGCGCCGCCAACCACGCGACCAGCCTCCCCGAACGCAACTACCTCACCCTCCGCGCCGCCCACCTCCACCACCACCCCTGCCCCCAGCAGGGGTAGTCCGAAGCCAGTCGCTGTGATCAATTCACTTCTACACAGCATGCATGCACTCGCCCGCCAACCGCGTGGCGCACCGTGGGCTATGCACACCTCGTGCACGTGGCGGGCCCAGGCGCCGTCCGGGCACATCGGCAAGACGCGGATGGCCCGGACAACGCCGGGGCCATACGGTTGATCTCGAGGTTGGAGTGAGCACGGATATCGGACAAATGGGATGTGGCATAGATGAGATCCATTGGCGCGCATGAGATTCGGCTGATGGCGATGATGGCATGCGGCGCGTTGCTTGCCGCGTGCACTGCCGGACAGGACGGGACGCGTGGGGAGCCGGACCTCGGCAAGTACTACAGCCAGCGCGTCGAGTGGGAATCGTGTGCCGGGTTCGAAGGCATGAAAGACGCCGGGGAGGATGTGCGGTGCGGACGGGTGCGGGTGCCCATCGACTATGACAAACCCGACGGCAATACCGCGCAGATCGCCGTTTCGCGGACGACCGCGCGGGCAGAACGGCTCGGATCGTTGGTCGTGATTCCCGGCGGTCCCGGCGAGCCCGGACTCGGCGTGCCCGCCTACTTCGGGAAATCTGGGCTCGGCGAGAAGTTCGACGTCGTCAGTTTCGACCCGCGCGGAATCGGTGCGTCCACCCCGCTGGCGCGCTGCGCCTCGCAGGAACAATTCGAGGCGAATCAGCTGCGCATGTTCACGGATATGTCGCCGAGTGGAATCGAGCGATCCGAGCAGGACAATCGTGACTACGTCGCGGAATGCGTCGCGAAGTCCGGCACCGAACTGCTCGGGCACCTCGGCACCCGGGAAGCGGTCCGGGACCTCGACATCATCAGGGCCGCGCTCGGTGCGGACCAACTCAACGCGCTGGGCGTCTCCTACGGTTCGCGAGTGGGGTCGAGCTACGCCGAACGCTTCCCCGGCAAGTTGCGCGCTCTCGTGCTCGACGCCTCGCTCGATCCGGCGGCCCGGATCATCGACCCCGTCCTGACCAATGCATCGTTGCAATCGGCGTTCCAGACGTATGCCGACAGCTGTGTCCGGGACGCCGAATGTCCGCTCGGAACCGATGCCGCCGGTGCGACCGCGCGACTGCGCGGGCTGCTCAACCCACTGCTGGATCGGCCCGCTACGACCCGCGACGGGCGCGGGCTGAACTATCTCAACGGCCTGTCCGCGGTGCTGAATTCGCTCTACGCCCCCGCGTTGTGGCCCAAGACCACCACTGGGCTGCGCGAGCTGTCCGGCGGCACCGGCGACACCCTGCTCGCGCTGTCGGACCTGTTCCGCGGGGCAGTCGACCGCTCGGCGCAGATGGCGACCCTCTGCCTCGACGAACCACGCACAACGGATCGGGCGAAGGCCGCCGAGGAAACCGAGCTCGGCCTCGCCGCCGCGCCGATCACCGATACCGGACGCTTCCGAGGTCAAGCGCCACTGGGTGTTTGCGCTTTCTGGCCGACACCGCCGACAAGCCAGCCGCACCAGATATCCGGAATCAACGGCCTGCCAAAGGTTGTCGTCGTCGCCACCACGGGTGATCCGGTAGCGCCGTATCAGGGCGGGGTGAAGCTCGCTCGCGCCCTGAACGCTTCGCTCATCACGAACGACGGCCAAGGGCACGGCGGATTCCTGCACGGAGTCGACTGTGTCGACAAACTTGTCCTCGCCTACTTCGAGCAGCTGACCGCGCCCGGCGACACCACCTGCCGCAAAGCCGGCTAGCAGACAGCCGGCCCGCGGCAAGCCAGCCAACGGCAAGCCAGCCAACAACAAGCCACAACGGCAAGTCGGCCAACAACAAGCCAGCCAACAACAAGCCGGCCAACGGCAAGCCAGCCAACAACAAGCCAGCCAACAACAAGCCGGCCAACGGCAAGTCGGCCAACAGCAAGTCGGCCAACAGCAAGTCGGCCAACAACAAGCCGGCCAACGGCAAGCCGGCCAACAACAAGCCAGCCAACGGCAAGCCGGCCAACAACAAGCCAGCCAACGGCAAGTCGGCCAACGGCAAGTCGGCCAACAACAAGCCGGCCCGCGGCAAGCCGGCCAACAGCAAGTCGGCCAACGGCAAGTCGGCCAACGGCAAGTCGGCCAACAACAAGCCACAACGGCAAGCCAGCCAACAACAAGCCGGCCCGCGGCAAGCCGGCCAACAGCAAGTCGGCCAACGGCAAGTCGGCCAACGGCAAGTCGGCCAACAGCAAGTCGGCCAACAGCAAGTCGGCCAACAGCAAGTCGGCCAACAGCAAGTCGGCCAACAGCAAGTCGGCCAACGGCAAGTCGGGCCCGGCAGTCCGCCGGGCCCGACTTGATCGAGCCGAGGCACCTCCCGCGACCGCGCGCTGGCGACATGTGTCGCTGCGCAGGCGCTGTCATTCGGCGAGACCGGGATCGCGAAGCAGGCCGACCACCGGACGCTGGTCGCGGGGCGCATCCGAGGAAACCGTTCGTCTTCAGCGACCACTCGGGAACGCGCGACGTACCGACCAGCCAATGCCGGAGCCGATGAGAGGAAATCTCTGGTGTCGAACCTTGACGTAGGCAAGTCCAAGGAATTGCGGGACAAGATCCAACCGATCTACGAGGAAATAGGCGCCTTGCTCGGTGCCGAGCATCCGGGGGCGCTGCGGGCGCCGTGTCTTGTGCGCCGAGGTGGCGGGAGACGGCAGACTGCTTGGTGTGGCAGGCAAATTCAGTGCGGGGATTCTGTTGTTTCGCCGGAACTCCGGTGATGTCGAGGTGTTGATCGGGCATATGGGTGGCCCGTTCTGGGCGCGCAAGGATGCGGGGGCCTGGTCGATTCCGAAGGGCGAGTACGAGCCGGAACACGAGAGTGCCGAGATGGCCGCGGCGCGCGAGTTCCTCGAGGAACTCGGGCTGCCGGTGCCCGAGGGCGAGCGGGTGCCGTTGGGCGAAGTCCGTTACGGCAGTGGCAAATCCACCAAGAACCTCACCGTCTGGGCCGTGGCGGGCGACCTCGACCCATCCTCAGTCGTGCCCGGCACCTTCGAAATGGAGTGGCCACCCAAATCCGGCCGCCTCGCCACCTTCCCCGAAATCGACCGCGCCGCCTGGTTCGACCTCCCCACTGCCCGCGAAAAGCTCAGCACCGGCCAACGCCCCTACCTCGACCGCCTAGCCGAACACCTCACCTAACCCCCTCCACCACCCCACCCGCCCAACGCCGACTACCCCACCCGCTCGGTCCCACCTGGCACCCCGTACGACAACCAGCCGCCCCACACAAACGGTGCCCGGCCTCGACACAGGGTGCCCGGCACCCGATACGTGCATCGCGCACCCCACTGGGCACCCGGTGCAGCAACCTGGCACCCCACACAAAGGTTGCCCGGTCTCGGCACAGGGTGCCCGGCACCCGATACGTGCATCGCGCACCCCACTGGGCACCCGGTGCAGCAACCTGGCACCCCACACAAAGTTGCCCGGTCTCGGCGC
>NZ_JBFAWD010000005.1:424307-495576 GCF_040680135.1 Nocardia sp. NPDC052112
GCACAGGGTGCCCGGCACCCGATACGTGCATCGCGCACCCCACTGGGCACCCGGTGCAGCAACCTGGCACCCCACACAAAGTTGCCCGGTCTCGGCGCAGGGTGCCCAGCGCACTCGGGCACCCATGCATCAACACCGCACGCGACCAGAAATCCCCCCATCAGCGCGGCACACCACTCAACAATCCAACCGCAGAAGCCGCACATCAGATGTCAGCGCGGTGTGTCACTCCAGGTCTGCCCGGTGATCAGTTCGTATGCCTCCATGTACTTCTGGCGGGTGGCATCGACGATTTCGGTGGGGATCTCTGGGCCGGGGTACTCCTTGTTCCAACCGGTGGAGGTGGACCAGTCGCGGACGAACTGCTTGTCGAAGGAGCGCTGCGGACGCCCCGGTTCCCATTCGGCGCCAGGCCAGAAGCGGGAGGAGTCGGAGGTCAGCACCTCGTCGCCGAGGGTGAGAACGTCACCGTTCCAACCGAATTCGACCTTGGTGTCAGCGACTATGACGCCGCGCACGGCGGCGTGTGCGGCGCCTCGGGTGTAGATCTGGAGGGTCAGGTCGCGCAGTCGCTCGGCGACCTCGCGGCCCTCCTGATTCACCACATCCGCGAAGGTGATGGGTTCGTCGTGGCCCTCGGATGCCTTACTGGTCGGGGTGAAGATCGGCTCGGGCAGCTTGTCGCCATCGCGCAGGCCGGCCGGCAGTGCGACACCGGAAACGGTCCCGGTGCGCTCGTACTCCTTCAGCCCCGACCCGGTCAGATAGCCGCGCGCGATGCATTCGACCTGCAGCATCTTCAGCGGCTTGACCCGGATGCCGCGACCGGCGAACTCCGCGGGGACATCGGTCGCGGAGACCACGTGGTTGGGCACATCGGTGAAGTATTCGAACCACCAGTTCGACAGCTGGGTCAGCAGCGCGCCCTTATCCGGTATCGGCGTCGGCAGCACTACGTCGTAGACCGATACCCGGTCCGACGCCACGAGCAGCAGGGTGTCGCCGTCCTCGTAGAGGTCGCGCACCTTTCCGGCGTGGATGTGCTTCACGTCGCAGCTCCGATCCTGGTCGATAGGGTTCAAGGGAAAAAGTCCCGCGCGGGCAACCTTACCGAGGTGGCATTGTGGTGAGTGTTGTGCCCGCCGGGGGGCCGCCCACGCACGTTCTTCGAACCACGAAGGAGTCCAATGTCCGCACCGAACCTGACTCGCGACCAGGCAATCGAACGCGCCTCGACAGTCCAGGTCGAGAACTATCGCATCGAGCTCGACCTGACCGACGGGGCAGGGCGGCCGGGCGAGCAGACCTTCTTCTCCCGCAGCACGGTCGCTTTCACCGCGACCGCGGGCGCAAGCACGTTCATCGATATCGTAGCCCGCGGGGTTCGCTCCGCCGTGCTGAACGGCACGCCGATCGACGTCGCCGACTACGACGAAGCCAAGGGCATCACCCTGACCGGTCTGGCCGAGCGCAACGAACTCGTCGTCGAGGCCGACTGCGAATACTCCAACACCGGTGAGGGCCTGCACCGCTTCGTCGACCCCACCGACGATGCGGTCTATCTGTACTCGCAGTTCGAAACCGCCGATGCCAAGCGCATGTTCGCCTGCTTCGATCAGCCGGATCTCAAGGCCACCTTCGATATCAGCGTCACGACCGCACCCAGCTGGAAGGTCATCTCCAACGCCGCCGTGGTCGATACGCTGCTCGCCGATCCCGGCAAGCACCTGTTCCGCACCACCCCGCGGATGAGCACCTATCTGGTCGCGCTCATCGCGGGACCGTACGCGGAATGGACCGATGCCTACACCGACGATCACGGCACCATCCCGCTCGGCATCTACTGCCGCGCCTCGCTCGCCGAACATATGGACTTCGAGCGCCTGTTCACCGAGACCAAACAGGGATTCGGCTTCTACCACAAGCACTTCGGTGTGCCCTACGCCTTCGGTAAATACGACCAGTTGTTCGTCCCGGAGTTCAATGCGGGCGCGATGGAGAACGCGGGTGCCGTTACGTTCCTGGAGGACTACGTCTTCCGGTCCAAGGTGACCCGGGCGTCCTACGAGCGGCGCGCGGAGACCGTCCTGCACGAGATGGCGCATATGTGGTTCGGCGATCTGGTCACCATGAAATGGTGGGACGACCTGTGGCTGAACGAGTCGTTCGCGACCTTCGCCTCGGTGCTGTGCCAGTCCGAGGCGACCGAATACACCAGTGCCTGGACCACTTTCGCGAATGTGGAGAAGTCCTGGGCCTACCGCCAGGATCAGCTGCCGTCCACCCACCCCATTGCGGCGGACATTCCGGACCTGCATGCGGTCGAGGTCAACTTCGACGGAATCACCTATGCCAAGGGCGCTTCCGTGCTCAAGCAGCTCGTCGCGTATGTCGGTCTGCAGCCGTTCCTCGCGGGTCTGCGCACTTACTTCACCGAACACGCCTACGGCAATGCCACGTTCGACGATCTGCTGTCGGCGCTGGAGCAAGCCTCGGGCCGTGATCTTTCCGGCTGGGGCGCACAGTGGCTCAAGACCACCGGCCTGAATATCCTGCGGCCGGACTTCGAGGTCGACGCCGCGGGCAAGCTCACCTCGTTCGCCGTCGTGCAGGAGGGCGCCGCACCCGGAGCCGGCGAACGTCGCGTCCATCGCCTCGCCATCGGTGTCTACGACGACCAGGACGGGAAGCTGGTGCGCACCAAGCGCGTCGAGCTCGATCTCGATGCCGCCGAGCGCACCGATGTCGCCGAACTGGTCGGCGTGCCGCGCGGCAAGTTCGTGTTGGTCAACGATGACGACCTCACCTATTGCTCGGTGCGGCTGGATGCCGATTCGCTCGACGTGCTGGTGAACCGCATCGCCGATATCGCCGAACCACTCCCCCGCACGCTTGCGTGGTCGGCCGCCTGGGAGATGACCAGGCAGGCCGAGTTCCGGGCCCGCGATTTCGTCGCACTGGTCCAGCGCGGCATCGGCGCCGAATCCGAAATCGGTGTGGTGCAACGACTCCTGATGCAGGCCAACACCGCGATCGGCAGCTACGCCGATCCGGAATGGGCCACCACCACCGGCTGGCCCGAATACGCCAACCGGTTGCTGGAACTCGCCCGCGAGGCCGAGGCGGGTTCGGATCACCAGCTCGCGTTCGTCAACGCGCTCGTCGGCGCAAAGCTGTCGGCCTGGCATACCGAGGTGCTGCGCGAAGTGCTCGACGGCGATCCGGCGAAGGTCGGGCTCCCTGGTCTGGTGGTCGATACCGATCTGCGTTGGCGGCTCGTCACCGCGCTCGCCGCCGCCGGTGAGATCGATGCCGACGGTCTCGCGACCCCGACGATCGATGTGGAGTTGGACAACGATCCGACCGCGGCGGGTAAGCGGCACGCCGCCGCCGCGGCGACGGCCCGTCCGATCGCCGAGGTCAAGGAGCAGGCCTGGACGACGGTGATGACCGACGATTCGGTTCCGAATATCACCGCCCGCTCGATCGTCGGCGGCTTCGCACCCAACGGCCAGGGTGAGCTGCTGACGCCGTATGTGGAGCGCTATTTCGCCGAGGTTCCCGCCGTCTGGGAGCGCCGCTCCAGCGAGGTCGCGCAGACCGTGGTGGTCGGGCTCTACCCGACGTGGGCGATCAGCGAGGAAGCCGTGGCGGCGGCGGACAAATTCCTCGCCGACGACCATCCCCCGGCCCTGCGCCGCCTGGTCAGCGAGGGTAAGGCGGGCATCGAACGCTCGCTGCGCGCCCGCGCCTTCGACGCCCGGAACTGAAACACACAGCCCAGCGCTGAAACGCAAACGGCGCGTTCACCTCAACCGAGGTGAACGCGCCGTTCGGGTAACGATCAGCGACCGATGGCCGCGGCCATCACCCGAACCGCGGAAACCAGACCGTCGATGAGCTGCCCCTGCCGGAACGAGCTCAGCGCGGCGGTGACGCCGAGCTGGCAGACGCGGTCGTTGGCGCGATCGGCGACCTCGCGACCGGAGCGCACCTCGATGGCCTTGTCATTGGGCGAAACCGCGATGAGCACCGACCGCGCGGCCTCGGGGGTCGCGGGGAAGACCGCATCCGCACCGGCGGCCGGATCCGCGCCGAGATCGCCGATGTAGATGTTGAAGCGCACCTTGGTCGCGCGGGTCGCCTCGGTCAGTACGTTATCCATGGCGAGCCGCTCGTCATCGCTGAACGGAGCCTCCTTGAACACCGCGCCGGCCTCGTGCACGCCGGAGACACGGCCGCTGCTGGTGACCACCGAACCGTGCGGCAGTTCGGATTCGACTACCGCGGGCCAATTAGAACTTGCCACTTGCCCGGCCTCCGATCAGCTCCACGTCGGTGGATTCGATTGCCGCATGGTGCCCATGCGACTCAGCAGTGTGGTGACCCGATCCGGTCACCTCGTCGGTCGCGCTCCACAGCACGGCAGGCTGGGTCCATTTCTGACCGAGGTCGAAGTGGACCGGCTTCTCACCGGGCAGTGGCTTGCCGAGAAACGACAATCCGGCGATCGCGCCGTAGATCACCAGCGGGATGCCGAGGAAGATCAGCACTGTCTCGAGAATGCTCATGACTGCGCCTCGCTGGCACTCGACTCCGTCATGCGCATTGCGCGCTGGCACATGGTTCGCTCGCTTCGCTCACTCACGAGAATCACGGTAGACGATCGCGTGTAGTAGTTCGCGCTCTGGTCGAACTCGTGTGTCCGCTGACGACTGTCCCCGCTGGCACTCGACTCCGTCGTGCGCGATGTGCGCGGTGACTTCGGTTCGCTCGCTCATACCAGCCAGGCGGCGGCATTCGCGGGCAACTGTCGGTTCACCGGCGGGGCGCTGGCGAGCAGCACCTCACCGGGTGGGAGGGAGATCGGCGCGGACGAGGTATTCAGTACGCAGACCAGTCCACCGGGACGCCGGAAGGCCAGGCAACCCGCCGGACTGCCGTACCATTCGATCCGCGGGCCCGCGAATTCCGGTCGGACACCGCGTAATTCGATCGCCAAGCGGTACAGCGACAGCGTCGAGCCCAGCGCCTCCAATTGCGCCTCGACCGACGATGACGCCCACTCCGGCGGTATCGGCAGCCAGGACCGCGCGGCCCTGGTGAAGCCGAACGGCGGCGCCGCACCCTCCCACGGAATCGGCACGCGACAGCCGTCGCGTCCACGCTCGGTATGTCCGGAGCGTTCCCAAACCGGATCCTGGAGCATCGACTCGGGCAGATCGTCCACATTCGGCAGTCCGAGTTCGGCACCGTTGTAGATGAACACCGCACCGGGCAGCGCCAACTCCACCATGATCATCGCGCGGGCCCGCGCCACCCCGACCGGGCCGCCGCCATAGCGGGTGACCTCGCGCTCGATGTCATGGTTGGACAGAGTCCAGGTGGGTGAGGCGCCCACCGGCGCGACGGCCGCGAGCGAATTATCGATGGCGGCCCGCACCGTATCGGCGGCGAATTCCGTCTCGGCGAGGCGGAAATTGAAGGCCAGGTGCAGTTCGTCCGGCCGGACGTACTCGCCGAAGCGAGTGTTGTCGTCGACCCACACTTCGCCGATCGAGACCGCGTTCGGATACTCGTCGAGCACCTTGCGGATGCGGCGGTGGATCTCGTGCACATTGGGATTGTTGAAGCGCGGATCGCTGTCGTCGTGCACGAGCATCTTGGTCTCGACACGCTCCATATCGGGCAGGCCGTCCGGTTTGGCCATGCCGTGCGCCACATCGAGGCGGAAGCCGTCGACGCCGCGGTCGAGCCAGAACCGCAGCGTTTGCTCGAAGTCGGCGGCGACCTCGGGATTCTGCCAGTTCAGGTCCGGCTGTTCGGGCGCGAAAATGTGCAGATACCACTGGCCGGGGGTGCCGTCGGCCTCGGTGATGCGGGTCCAGGCGGGTCCGCCGAAGATGCTCGGCCAGTTGTTCGGCGGCGTGGCGCCGTCGGGTCCGCGGCCGTCGCGGAAGATGTAGCGCTCGCGCTCGTGGCTGCCGGGCGCGGCGGCCAGCGCCGCGGTGAACCAGGGATGCTGGTCACTGGTGTGATTCGGCACCAGGTCCATGGTGACCTTGAGGTTGCGGTCGTGCGCCTCGGCGATCAGCTCGTCCATTGCCGCCATACCGCCGAACAGCGGGTCGATATCGCGCGGATCGGCGACGTCGTAGCCGCCGTCGGCCATCGGCGAGCGCATCACCGGACAGATCCAGAGCGCATCTACCCCGAGTAGTTCGAGGTAGCCGAGCTTCTCCCGAACGCCACCGAGATCGCCGACCCCGTCACCGTCGGAGTCCGCGAAGGACCTCGGATAAACCTGGTAGAACACGGCCGACCGCCACCAAGGTTGGGCGGTGCGATCCACCGGCGCCGGCACGGCAGGTGTATCAGTCACATCCGCAATAGTGCCAAATAATTTCGGTAAATTCGCCCAGGCTCAGCGATATTCATCGACATCCGGCAAATATCCAGCGTTCCGCGACCCGAGTCGAAACCCTGTCGCTGACCCTGAACCAGCCGGAAAGATCTCACCAAGCCGCATTCATCAGCGAATTTGCCGCCATCTCCAAATAGTCGAGCAACGCCTTGCGATGCTCGTCATCCAGAATTGCCGGTTCGATCTCCGCCACGCCGATGCGCATGCAGCGCAGCCATGCGTCACGCTCCACCGGACCGATCGTGAACGGCATATGCCGCATCCGCAGCCGCGGGTGCCCCCGTTCCTCGGAGTAGGTGCGCGGACCGCCCCAGTACTGCTCGAGGAACATGCGCAGGCGTCGCTCCGCCGGTGCGAGGTCCTGCTCCGGGTACAGCGGGCGCAGCACCTCATCGGCCGCCACCTCGCGATAGAACGCGGCGACGATCCGCTGGAACGTCTCCGCCCCGCCGATCGCCTCGTAGAACGACGTGGCTGTCTGCTCGCCGGAACTCATCAGGTCCTCTCGATCGGGCCAAGTTGTGTTGTTTCGAGCGACCCGCAAGCGATCGCTAGCGGCCCGCCGTCCATTGTGCCCGCGTTACGAACGGGCGGCCCTTCAACCACAGTTCATCCGACATTGTGTGAAATCACCGTGCAATGGCGGGCGTTCCATGGTCAACTGGGTGGCAGTCTCTGCCGAGATACCACATGATCTTGATTACGAAGAAACCGGGGTCACCATGAAGCAGCGGCACGGCCGATCACATGAGGCCAGGACGCACCGACAACTCCAGCCCGCCGACGTCCACAATCGTGGGTCGGGGGCTACTCCGCTGCACATCTTGTCCGACCACCATCCGGGTGCCCATCGCACCGGTGAGCCTGCTCACCACATCCCGCACCTCACGTCCGTCCAGAACGAGGCCGCCAGCTGGTTGAAGCGCCGGGTGTTGCTTCTGAATGCCACCTACGAGCCGCTCACCGCATTGTCCGCGCGCCGCGCCGTGGTACTTCTCATTTGCGATAAAGCCGATACCGTCCACCACGACCCCGAGGGTTCGGTGGTGCATTCCGCCGAATCCGCCGTCACGATTCCGTCCGTCATCCGGCTGCGCAGCTATGTGCACGTGCCCTATCGGGCGCGCGTCCCGATGACCCGCGCCGCCCTCATGCATCGCGACCGCTACCGCTGCGGCTATTGCGGTGGTAAGGCGGAGACCATCGATCACGTCATCCCGCGCAGCCGCGGCGGTGAACATTCCTGGGAGAACTGCGTCGCGAGCTGCGCGCCCTGCAACCACCGCAAGGCCGACAAGCTGCTCAGCGAGCTGGGGTGGACCTTGCGTTCGCCGCTGGTCTCGCCGAAGGGGCCACATTGGCGGCTGTTGTCGACCACCGCGGAGCTGGATCCGGTGTGGTTGCAGTATCTCGGCGAGGGCGCTGCCTAGCTCCGGGTGGGTGCGGTCCGGCCGGGACTCGCCTTCGTTCCGCCGCGCATGTCTTCGCCTGCGTGCACGAATCGGGGTCGAGCAGCCGCGACCGACTATGTGTATTCGACGACGAGTGCCGCCCAGGTATCGGGTGTCAGGGCTTCGAACACGTGCGGGGCGTCACCCGGGTATGAGATGTAGTCGCCCGGTCCGAGCTCGACAGGTGCGTCGATCGGGCCGGTGAGCGCACGGCCGCTGGCCAGCAGTACATGCTCGATCACCCCCGGAATGTGCGGTTCGGATCTGCGGGCGTGGCCGGGTTCGGCGGTGATCCGAAAGAAGTCACGGCGGGTGTTGGCCGGTCCGGCCGCCAGCAGGGTGGCACGGTAATCGGATTCCGCGGCGGCCAGTACCGGTCCCTCCCCCGCGCGAATCACCTGAACGATCGGGCGCGGCGGTTCGAGCAGTCGCGAGAAGGGCATATCCAGTGCGACGCACAGCGCCCACAAGGTCTCCAGGCTCGGATTGCCGGTACCGGACTCCAGCTGGGACAGTGTGGATTTCGCCACACCCGCGCGGTTGGCGACCTCGGTGAGCGATAGCCCAGCACGGGTGCGCTCGCGGCGCAGGGCAGCGGCGATCACCGCCTGTGGCGTCGTCGGACTCTGCTCCATGTCCGCTCCCGTCGACTAGGGGGATGGCAGGCCGGCCGAAGTGACTACAGCTGACCGCCCAACAGCGAACCATATTGACGAATCGCCCCGCCATGTTCATTATAAGCTACATGCGTTCGATATGGCGAACACTTGATCGGGACACACTATCCGGCATCGCGGCGGTACTGCTCGCGGTCGGGTTGATCGGTGTTTCCTACGGCGCGACCGCTGTCACTTCCGGTTTTCCGCTCTGGGTACCGATTGTGCTCGGGGTCGTGGTGCTCGCGGGCGGGGCGGAGTTCCTGTTCATCGGAATCATGGCCGCCGGTGGCAGCCCGGTCGCCGCGATACTGGCCGGACTGCTGGTCAATGCCAGGCATCTGCCATATGGGCTGTCGGTGCCCGATGTAGTCGGCACCGGATGGCGGCGGCGCATCGGAGTACACGTGATGAACGACGAATCCGTCGCGCTGGCACTCGCCCAGCCCGACGTGACACGTCGGCGGGCCGCGTACTGGGTGAGCGGGTTGGGCGTGCTCATCGCGTGGCCGGGCGGTGCGGCGATCGGCGCGCTGATCGCCGCGGTGGTACCCGATACCGGTGCGATCGGTTTGGACGCGGTGTTCCCGGCGGTGCTGTTATCGCTGATCATGCCTGCCTTACGAGCCCGCGGCACCCTCCGAGCTGCGTTGCTCGGGGCCACCGCCGCGGTGGCGAGCGCGCCGTTCCTGCCAGCGGGAATGCCCGTGCTGGTGGCACTTTCGGGGCTGTTCTTCGCGATCTCGAGGAACAGCGACAGCACGGCCGAGCCTGAAAAGGCGCAGACGGCATGATTAAGCGATTCTTCGGCGGAGCACATCCGGCCGAACCGAGGACCGAGGAGGCGCGGACGTGAGCACCCCGATCTTGCTGGTGGCCATGTCCGCACTCTCCGCCGGAACCTATGCCTTCCGGTCATCGGGACCGGCACTGCGCAACCGCATCCGCTTCCCGGAGCGAGCAACAAAACTGCTGGAGATCGGCGCGGTCGTCCTGCTCGCGGCGATGGTCGCCGTCACCACGGTGCCCACCGGCTCCGGCCACCTCGGATTCGCCTTACCCGCAGGGGTTTTGGTCGGCGGGCTCCTCGCCTGGCGCAACCAGCCGATGCTGGTGGTCATCCTGGCTGCGGCGGGTACGACCGCCCTGCTGCGTTTGGTCGGCCTCACCTGACCCCGCCACACCCCGGGTACAGCGGCTGTACACCCGATGTACGGGTGTGCATTACGACAAAGGCGTGCGTAGACGCACCTTCGGGATGCTCGATGCAACGGGGTCCCGAAATCCCTGGTAGGTGTGCGCGATAGCGCTGCCTGGCGTGGAAACCACAGGGTCGGCAATGCCGAACGCGATCATCCGCAGCGTCTCGAGATCCGCACCTCCTTGCCGGGCGCCGATCCCGACAGGCGGTACACGAGCTTGCGCGACAGGCACCAGCGGCAGGGATTTGGGTCAGCTCACCAACGACACAGGTCGGAGCAGGTCACCAGCGACAGGGGTTCCGGGCGGCTCAGAGCGACAGAGATTCCGAGCAGCCCACCAGCGACAAGAATTCCAGACAGCCACCAGCGACAGGGTTTGGGTCAGCTTGGGGTTAATGGGATGCCGCCGCCGCGGCGCCGGGCCACAGAGCCGTAGCGGGCGTCGATGCGGAGCCAGGTTTTCGTGGCACGGACCCGAACGATTTCGGTGGGCAGGATGCGGCGGGAGTCGGCCTTGTCACCGGCATGCGGGATGAAATCCATTGCAGTGAGGGCAAATACGACGCGCATCGGAACCTGCACCTGAGCCGCGGCCCCGGATACCGTGAGCACCGTCTGGTCGAGCAGGGCGGCGGGCGGGCCATGGTTGCTGCCGTGTTCCTTGGCCAGTGCCGCGCCCTGTTCGGCGAGTTCGACGAGGGTGCGCGCGGGCACATCGTCGACATGTTCGAAGCCGACATCCGGGGGAAGCGCACCGCGCCAAGCCGAATCCATCGAGTAGCCGAGATCGATCGGACTGCCGGACGGCAGACCGGCCAACACCAGATCGGCACCGACGGTGACATCGTCGACGCCGAGCTCGGCGACCACGGTGCGCACCGCCAGCGCCTCGAAACCCGTTGCCACCCAAGCGGATACGTACCGTTCCCCGCGACGACGCAGGCGCACCACCGCCGCGGGATCCAGCCGAACGGCTCGACTCAAGAAGGTCGCCAGATTCTCCCGCTCGGCCGGATCGGCAACATCGAGGACTCGCTGTCCCGACATCAGCGCGCCACCACCCCTGCGCCGCAACTGGATTCAGCCATCACCACGCGACCATTCCACCACTGCCGCGCAACCGAGTCGAACACGCCCGGATCGGCCCCCGCACCGCGGCCGCCGCCGCACGACGACCGCAGTCCGTCACCACCGCTGCGCAACCGGAATCAGCCATCACCACGCGAGCCGACGCCGACGACCGCTGCTCGAGAACCGAAGCCGGCCACTACCGCGCAGCAATCCGACTCGGCCGCCCGACCCCGGCAATCGCTCACTCTTTCCACTCGGCGAGGTAATCCCGTTCGGTATCGGTGAGCCGACGCAGACGCTGCGAGCGCATATCGAAGGCCGCGATCTGCGTGGAGGCGATCACCGCGGGCGGCGAGTCCGGGGCCGAGCCATTGGCCCGGACCTCGTAGCCGATGGTGAAGTCGACCGCACGCAGTTGCTCGATCCACATGGCGATATCGAGCGGGGTGTCCTCGTGGCGCAGCTGGCCGCGGTAGCGAACCCGAAGGTCCGCCAGCACACAGCCCTCGCGCAACGGCGCGGTCGGGCGTCCGTCCTCGAAAAGCCACGGAATCCGCGCCTCCTCCAGCAGCGTCACCATGCGGGCATGGTTGACGTGCTGAAACACGTCCATGTCCGACCACCTGACGTCTACCTTGGCGTGGAAGCGCTTGGGTAGCAGCAAGCTGCCGCCAAGCGCCCTTCCGTTACCGTTCAGCGAACTGGTCAACGCGGTACCTCCGATTGAGCGCCCACCCCGCTCACCATGCTTCGCACTTGCCGCGCTGCAACCGACAGCGTGGCGAGATCGTGGGTTCCGGACTCGAACAACTCCGACAGCGCGGCCCGAGCACGCCCGAGCCGGGACTGGTTTTTCGACTCCCAGTATGCAATCTTCTCGTCCGCGGTCTCCTCCGGGTCGCCCCCGGAGAGTACGTCGAGGGTCAGCGAGCGCAGCGATCCGTACATATCGTCACGCAGCGCGAGGCGGGCCAGCGCATGCCAGCGATCGCCGCGTTCCAGGTGGCTGACCGCCTGCAACAGCCAATCGATCTTGAGGTGATCGTTGAGCGCGTAGTACAGCGAGCCGACCTCCTCACCGCTGCGATCTGTGATATCTGCGATATCCAACACATCGAGCAGCGGGAACAGATTCAGCAGTCCGAAGACCTCGGTGGCGAGGTCGGTCGGCGCGCCGCGGGCGATCACCTCGGCGGACTGATCGGTCAGGGTCGAGACGTGATGTCCGCGCAGCCAGCCGGGCACCTTCGGCGCCAGCTCCCGCACGCCCCGGCTGTATCGGTTGATCTCCGCACCGACCGCGATCGGCTGCGGGCGATTGCTCAGCAACCAGCGCGAGGCGCGGTCCAGCGTCCGCTTGGTCTCCAGCTCGAGTTCGTCGCGCACCGATACCGCGGCGTCGGTGGCCCGGATCCGCGCCCACATATCGTGCAGATCGAAGATCTCGCTGGCCGCCGCGAAGGAGCGCACGGCGTCGGTCGAGCTGGCGCCGATCTCCTCGTTGAGCCGATGGGCGTAGGAGATGCCGCCGTAGTCGACCATCTCGTTCACCACCATGGTGGTGGTGATCTCGCGACGCAGTCGGTGCCGCTTGATGGCGGTGCCGAAACGCTCGCGCAGCGGTGTCGGAAAATACTCCGGCAGCCTGGTGGCGAAGTACGCGATATCCGGTAGATCGGTTTCGAGCAGATCGGCCTTGAGCGAAAGCTTCACATGCGCCATGAGATTGGCCAACTCCGGCGAAGCCAGACCCGTGCCGTCTTCGATCCTGCGCTTGATCTCGACCTCCGAGGGCAGCGCCTCCAGCTCGCGATCCACCCCGCGACGCACCTCCAGATCCTCGATGAGCCGCTGGTGCACATTCAGCATCCGAGGCGCCTCGGTCCGGGAGATGCCCATCAGGAAGTTCTGGGAGACATTGTCCTGCAACACCATCTGGGCGACCTCATCGGTCATCGAGGCGAGCAGCGGATTGCGTTCGGTCTCGGGCAGTACGCCCGCGCTGACCACACCGTCGAGCAGCACCTTGATATTGACCTCGTGGTCGGAGCAGTCGACACCGGCCGAGTTGTCCAGTGCGTCGGTGTTCATCTTGCCGCCGTTGCGGCAGAACTCGATTCGGCCGAGTGCGGTCGCACCCAGATTGCCGCCCTCGCCGATCACCTTGACCCGCAGCTGATTCCCATTGACGCGCACCGGGTCATTGGACTTGTCGCCGACCTCGGCATTGGTCTCGGTGCTCGCCTTGATGTAGGTGCCGATGCCGCCGTTCCACAACAGCTGCGCCGGCGCGAGCAGAATCGCCCGGACCAGTTCCGGCGGCGACAGCGCGACCACATCGTCAGCCAGTCCCAATGCCTTTCGCGCCGGCGGGCTGATCGGCACCGACTTCACCGTGCGATCCCAGACACCACCGCCGGTGCTGATGAGCGAGGTGTCGTAATCGGCCCACGACGAGCGAGGCAAGGCGAACATCCGCTGCCGCTCCCGGAACGAAGTCGCCGCATCGGGATTCGGATCCAGGAAGATGTGCCGGTGATCGAAGGCCGCGACCAATCGGATGTGCTCGGACAGCAACATGCCGTTGCCGAAGACGTCACCGCTCATATCGCCGACCCCGACCACGGTGAAATCGGTTGTCTGCGTGTCGATATCCATCTCCTGGAAGTGGCGTTTCACGCTCTCCCACGCACCCTTGGCGGTAATGCCCATCGCCTTGTGGTCGTACCCCGCCGAACCACCGGAGGCGAAGGCGTCACCGAGCCAGAACCCGTAGCGCTGGGCCACATCGTTGGCGATATCGGAGAAGGTGGCGGTGCCCTTATCGGCCGCGACCACCAGGTAGGTGTCGTCGCCGTCGCGGCGGATCACCCGCTTGGGCGGCAGTACCGCGCCGGTCGCGCGGTCGACATTATCGGTGACATCGAGCAGACCGGAGATGAAAGTCCGATAGCATTCGACGCCCTCCGCGCCGAGTGCCTGCCGATCCGCGGTCGGATCCCCGGTGGCCGCGGGCGGCTGCTTGACGACGAATCCGCCCTTGGCGCCGACCGGCACGATGACCGCGTTCTTGACCGCCTGCGCCTTCACCAAGCCCAGGATCTCGGTGCGGAAGTCCTCCAAACGGTCCGACCAGCGCAACCCGCCACGCGCGACCGGACCGAAGCGCAGATGCACACCCTCGACCCGCGGCGAATACACGAAGATCTCGAATTGCGGCCTCGGCTTGGGCAACTCGGCGATTTCGCGTGGTTCCACCTTCACCGAGATGTACCCGCGCGAAATGCCCTTGGCATCGGTCACATAGTAGTTCGTCCGCAGCGTCGCCTTGACCAGCGACAGGATCGCACGCAGGATCCGGTCCGCGTCCAAGCTGACGACCTCATCGATGCGGCCGCGGACTCGGGTCTCCAAATCGGCCGCGTGCTCGGCCGATTCGGTATCCGGATCGAAGCGCGCCGTGAACAGATCGACGAACAGCCGCGCGATATCCGGATAGGCGAGCAGCACCCTGGTGATATTCGCCTGGCTGTACGGGAAGTCCGCCTGCTGCAGGTACTTCGCGTACATCCGCAGGATCGATACCGCACGCCACGACAGCCGGGCACGCAGCACGAGTTCATTGAGCCCGTCGGCTTCGGCACGCCCGAACCACATCGCTTCGAAGGCCTCGGTAAACCGGTTGTGCAGGCCCCGCTCCTCGGATTCCAGCGCATCGGCTCTGGCCGAGGACTCCAACAGTTCGGCGTCCAGATCCCGGTCCAGCGAACTGCGCAGCAGTTCCGGCCGAGCCAGCAAGCCGAAGTCGTAGATCCAGCGTTCGCCGCCGTCATCGCCAAGCGTCGGATCCGAGAGAATCTGATAGGGCCGCTCGTCGACCACCTCCACACCGAGGCTCTGCAGCACCGGCAGCACCTGGCTCAGCGAGACGCCGCCGCCGCCGATGTAGAGCGTGAAACGCCACGAACCCGGCACCGAATCCGCACGGCGGTAGAGGTATTGGTCGATCGAGCCCGCGGCGAGGCCCTCCAGCCGGACCACGTCGGCCAGTGCGCGCTCGGCGGCGAAATCCTGTTTGTACGCCTCCGGAAAGGCCTCGGCGTAGCGCTGCACGACGCCGGGATCCAGTACGGTCGAGGTGTTCACCGCATCGTTGAGGCGATCGTCCCAGGTGTGCGTCGCCTCGGCGAGCAGGTTCTGGATGCGGAGCCGATTGGCCTCGGAGGTGTCGGCCTGGGTCACCGATTCGCGCGGCACCCCGAACTCGGACTCCGGCATGCGCACCGTGAAATACACACTGGCCAGCTCGCTTTCGCTGACCCTGGCGGAGTAGTCGATGGAGACACCGCCCAGTTCGCGCACCAGGATTTCCTGCATCTCCAACCGCACCCGCGTGGTGTAGCGATCCCGAGGCAGATAGACCAGGCACGCGACGAACCGGCCGTAGCCATCCGAGCGCAGGAACAGCCGAACCTGTCGGCGCAGACCGACATTCAGCACCGCGGTCGCGGTGCGCCGCATGGTCTCGGCATCCGAGGAGAACAATTCGGTGCGCGGGAAAGACTGGATGACCTCGAGCATGGCCTGCCCGGAGAACGAATCCAGATCGAAGCCGCTCTCCTCGATCACCGAACGCACCCGGCGCTCGATCACCGGGATATCCATGACGTTCTCGTGTACCGCGGTCACGGTGAAGACACCGATGAACAGGTGCTCACCGACGATCGTGCCGGACTCGTCGAAGTCGGCGACACCGATGAAGTACGGGTACACCGAGCGGTGCACGGTGGCGGGCACCAGGCCCTGGGTGAGCATGAGCAGCGGACGGTCGCCGGCGTTGATCGGCACCCGAAAGTCGGTGCCGACATCCGGGCGTAGCACGCCGAGGCAGGTACCGGGCAGCGGGTTGTTCGAGATCGTCTGTTCGTGCTCGGTGCTGAGCCGATAGCGGGCATAGCCGAGCACGGTGAAATTGCCACCGGCCAACCAGCGCAACAGATTCGCGGTATCGACCAGATCGGTATCGGAGAACGGCGCGTGGCCGGATTTCGCCGCCACCTCCAACTCATCGGCCAGATTGCTCTGCACCTGTTTGATGGCCTCGGCATCACCGATGACCTGGCGCACATCCGCGACCACATCCGGCATCGACTGCTCGATCCGATCCAGCAGGGCCCGGCTGGTCGACGGGTGCAGTTGCAGGTGCATCCACGATTCGCGCAGGCCGTCGGTGCCGTTGCTGTCGACCTCATGCGGTGCGGCGCTGATCAGCCGTCCGTCCGGATCGCGCGTCACCTCGAAGATCGGGTGGATCACCTCGCTCACGCTGACGCCCATCCGGCTCAGCGACGAGGTGATCGACTCCACGAGTAGCGACATATCGTCGGTGACCAACTGCACCGCGGCGCCGAGGCCGGAGCCGTCGTCGGGGTGGTAGACCCGCACTAGCGCCCGCCCGACGGGGCGGGTCATCGCGAGTTCCATATGCCGCCGGAAGATCTGAGTGATCCCGGTGATCGCGCAGTCCACATCGCCCGCGTCGACGTGGCGGAAATACGCCTCCTCGAGGGTTGCGAGTTCACCGCGCAGCGACTGCGGCAAACCCGCGGCCCACGCCGCACTGGACAATTCGGACGAGACCGTCATTTTTTCGCCAACTCCTCGGATTCGGTTCCGCAACAAAGTGACGCCGGTCCGAGAGTAGCTGTGCCATGCTGACGCGTGGGTGAATTCCCTTCTAAATGCAGGGTGTTCACCGATACCGCAGCGTTCGCCGCTTGATTGCCGAGGTGGTTGGTCCCGGCACAGCACCCGATCGGACCGGCAACGTCACGTAGACGCAATCGCGGTGGTAGCGACCCAATGCCCGGACTGCGCCTGCGCATGCACGGTCCCCACCATAGTCAGATCTTTGGAACAGTGTCGGTCGACCGTATTTCCTTCGATGGAAACACTGCGCGGTGCCCGTTCGCCGCACTTCCTTCGGCAGAACGACCGTTCGACACCATCATGCACAGATGTGATCGCCTCCGCTCCGGTCCGCAACCCAGTGCTGCGGCTCGGTGCCGAAGGGTCTTCGGCGGTGGGCGACCGTGGGTTGCTCGCACAGCGCCTGCAGTCCGAACGCGACGCTCTCCCCGAACAAATCATCGCCCCCACAGGTCTACTCAGCCGCAACCGGCTGGCCGGTTCGAACGCCGACAGTGCCGAGGGCGCGGTATACAAAACAATCGTCGCCGCACTAAAACAGCTCGTCCGGCGGGGCAGTGCACTGCGACCGCCCCGCCGAACGCCGGACTCAGTCGCGGGTGAGCTTGCGGTGGGTCACCCGATGCGGGCGGGCTGCCTCCAGGCCGAGGCGCTCGATCTTGTTGGCCTCGTACGCCTCGAAGTTGCCCTCGAACCAGAACCACTTGGCCTCGTTGTCGTTATCGCCCTCCCACGCCAGGATGTGGGTGCAGGTGCGATCGAGGAACCAGCGGTCGTGGGAGATGACCACGGCACAGCCCGGGAACTGCTCGAGCGCGTTCTCCAACGAACTCAGCGTTTCCACGTCGAGGTCGTTGGTGGGCTCGTCGAGCAGGATCAAGTTGCCGCCCTGCTTGAGGGTGAGCGCGAGATTCAGGCGGTTGCGCTCACCACCGGAGAGCACCCCGGCGGGCTTCTGCTGGTCCGGCCCCTTGAAGCCGAAGGCACTGACGTAGGCGCGCGACGGCATCTCCTGGTTGCCGACCTCGATGAAGTCCAGCCCTTCGGAAACGACCTGCCAGACGTTCTTCTTGGGGTCGATGCCCGCGCGGTTCTGGTCGACGTAGCTCAGCTTGACTGTCTCGCCCACCTTCACTTCACCACTGTCGGGCGACTCGAGCCCGACAATCGTCTTGAACAGCGTGGTCTTACCGACACCGTTCGGACCGATGACACCGACAATGCCGTTGCGCGGCAAGGTGAACGACAGATCCTTGATGAGCTGACGGTCCCCGAAGCCCTTGTCCAGATGCGCGACCTCGACGACCACGCTGCCCAGGCGCGGACCCGCCGGGATCTGGATCTCCTCGAAGTCCAACTTCCTGTGCCGCTCAGCCTCGGCCGCCATCTCCTCGTACCGGCCGAGCCGGGCCTTGTTCTTGGCCTGGCGGGCCTTCGCGCCGGAGCGCACCCAGGCCAGCTCCTCCTTGAGCCGCTTCTGCAGCTTCTGATCCTTCTTGCCCTGCACCTCGAGACGCTGGGCCTTCTTCTCCAGATAGGTGGAGTAGTTGCCCTCGTAGGGGAAGGTGCGCCCGCGGTCGAGTTCGAGGATCCACTCGGCGACATTGTCGAGGAAGTACCGGTCGTGCGTGACGGCGAGTACGGCGCCCTGGTAGGAGGCCAGGTGCTGCTCGAGCCACAGCACGCTCTCGGCATCGAGATGGTTGGTGGGCTCGTCGAGCAGGAGCAGGTCGGGCTTGCTGAGCAGCAGCTTGCACAGTGCGACGCGGCGGCGCTCACCACCGGAGAGGTTGGTGACCGGCTCATCCGGCGGCGGGCAGCGCAGGGCGTCCATGGCCTGCTCGAGCTGGGAGTCGACATCCCAGGCATCGGCGTGATCGAGGTACTCCTGCAGCTTGCCCATTTCGTCCATGAGCTCGTCGGAGTAGTCGGTGGCCATGAGTTCGGCGATCTCATTGAAGCGATCCAGCTTCACCTTGACCTCGCCGAGGCCCTCCTCGACATTGCCGCGAACCGTCTTCTCCTCGTTCAGCGGCGGCTCCTGCTGCAGGATGCCCACCGTGGCACCCGGTGCGAGGAAGGCGTCTCCGTTGTTCGGCTGGTCCAGTCCGGCCATGATCTTCAGCACGCTGGATTTACCCGCGCCATTGGGGCCGACGACGCCGATCTTCGCGCCGGGAAGGAAGTTCAAGGTGACATCGTCGAGCACGACCTTGTCGCCGTGCGCCTTGCGAACCTTCTTCATTTGGTAGATGAACTCAGCCATACGGGAAAGCCTATCGGTGTGGGTATCGGTGGAATGCAGCAGAGCCATCACTGTCGCCGGGGTGTCCGGCCTGTGCTCAAGCGTCGACAGGCTCGGTATCCGCGAGCCGAGGCGGTGCGGAAGTGAGGGACGTCGCGTCCTCCCCCGGTCCCTCCCCTTCGACACGTGCACGGTCTTCAGCGCTGGATCGGTCACAACTATTCCGTGCCAGAGTACTGGGTCCGGATGCCGCGCCCGAAACCGCGCGCCGGACCACCTGTGCGGTGCAGCGGGACAGGTCCGGGCCGATCGAGGTGGCGCGCATCTCGACATCACGCCGATCCACACCATCCCTGGCCCGGTACTCGTGGGTGCGCAGTTGCCCGTAGGCGATGATCGGATCGCCGCGACGCAGTGAAGCGTCGACCCCGACCACCAGCCGACGCCAGCAGCTGACGGTGAGATAGAGGGTCCCACCGTCGACCCACTCGCTCGTCTCCGGATTGAACCGCCGCGAATTGCTCGCCATCCGGAAGGTCACCACCTGCTCGCCGTTGGTCAGGTCGCGCTTCACCGGATGGGTCACCACGGTCCCGATCACGGTAACCATCGCTTCATACATCGTTCCGCCCCTTAACATTTCGATCCATCAGGCTCTCGGGTGTTGCTCCCTTTCAGCCTGACGGCTCCGAACCCCTCCGGCCGCCCCGATTCCCGAATGTGGACAACTTCGTCTCATGTGAACAGTCGCCGCTTCATACCTTCGGGGTGGCTGGTGAGTCAGAGGACCGACAGATCGGTATTGGCGCCACACAGCACGATCACCGGCCGCTCCCCCTCGGCAGGCACATACGCACCGCTCTGCACGGCGGCCAAGGCCGCCGCCCCCGCAAGTTCCACCACGATCCGGAACTCGCGCCACAGATATTCGCGAGCGGTCGAGATGGCGTCATCGGTCACCAGCAGCGACCGGACTTCATAACGCCGCGCGACATCCAGGGCGATATCCCCGATTCGATTGGCGCCCAAGGAATCCGCCGCAATGCTGCGAACATTCACCTCCACCGGCCGGTCCGCGAGCAGCGCGGCGTTCAACGTCGGAATGCCCTCCGGCTCGACCCCGACCACCTGCTGGCGCCGCCCCAACGCGGCCGCAATCCCGGCGACCAGCCCGCCGCCGCCGACCGCGACCAGCACCGGCGGCCGCCCGCGCACCTGCTCCTCCAACTCCAGCCCGACCACACCCGCACCGGCAACCACGGCAGGCAGGTCGTAGGCATGCAGTTGCAGCGCGCCCCGCTCTTCGGCGAGTTCGTTCGCGTACGTGTAGGCCTCGGCGTAAGTCGTTCCGTGCCACAGCACTTCGGCGCCGTAGGACCACATCGCGGCCACCTTGGTATGCGGCGCCGACTCCGGAACCACCACCGTGCACGTCTTGCTGAGGCGAGCCGATGCCAGCGCGGCCGCGATTCCGGCGTTGCCACCAGAGGCGATGACCACGTGGTCGACCTGAGCGGGTGACTCCAGCAGCGCATTGAAGCTGCCGCGCACCTTGAATGTCCCACCGTGTTGCAGGTACTCGAGTTTCAGCGTGACCGGCACAGGTCCGTTCGGTCCGATGATCGAGGTATGGAAGACCGGCGTCTTGCGCACCTGGCCGGCCAGCCGTCTGCGGGCCGCACGCACATCGGATCGATATACCCGTCGGGCGTGCCTGTTCTCGACCACCGCGGTACTCCGCTCACTCACGTTTGCACCTCGATGGGAGCTCAATGACGTATTCCTCGATCACGTTTGGCCAGTTCGGCGAACATGGCATTGTGGGCGGCCAACTCCGCGTCGTGGTCACGGTCGGCCGCCCGGTCGGTCCGCTTCGCGAGTTTCGCATCGCTGCGCGACCACTGGATGAGCAGCGCCAACATCACCACGACCAACGGCACCTCACCGCTGGCCCAGGCCAGGCTACCGCCCGTGCGCTGATCACCGAGCAGGTCGCTATTCCAGCCGAGGGCAAGACTGCGGAAGAACCATCCGCCCATCACGGTGGTCATGCTCATCAACGCGATGCCGAAGAAGGCGTGGAAGGGCAGGGAACCGAACACCATGCCGAGCTTGGTCAGCGGCTCCACCTGGCGTGGCTTGGGGTCGATGCCGATGACCACCCAATAGAACAGATAGCCGCTGAGCAGGAAATGCAGATTCATCAGCAGATGCGCGGCATGGGAATCGACGAACGAGTCGTAGATACCGCCCATATACAGGGCGTAGAACCCGCCGACGAAGATCACCGACGCGACGATCGGATGAGTCAGAAAGCGCGAGACCGGATTGTGCACCGCGGCCAGAATCCACTCCCGGGGCCCCGGAACGCCGCCGCGTCCGGCCGCGGGCAACGCCCGCAGCGCCAGAGTGACCGCACCGCCGAGCGCGAACAGAATCGGCGCGAGCATGGATAACGCCATGTGCTGTCCCATATGCACGCTGAAGACCGCGGGTGAATACCGTCCCACCCCGGACGAGGTGGCGAAAAGCAGGATTGCGCAGGCCGACAACCAGGCGATGGTCCGCCCGATCGGCCAGGCATCGCCCCGCGCGCGCAACCGCCGCACCCCCATCAGGTACAGCACAGCGAGCACGATGGCCAGCGTGCCGAAGATCAAGTCGAAGCGCCAGTCGAACAGTATTCGCGACGCGGTCGGCGGACCGTCGAGGTTGTAGCCGAGTTCCACCTCGGCAGGTGTCGGCACACTGGTCGGCGGTGGCGGCGGTGTGCGGCCCAAGCCGACGGCCAGCCCCATGGTCGCCGCGAAGATCAGCACCTCCAGTCCACCGAATCGGATGAGCGCGGCACGGTCACGCGGATTCGCGGCAAGTGCCGGGAGGCTGGCGCGACGCTGCAGATATCCGAATACGCCGAGCACTACCAGTGCACCGGCTTTGGCGATCACGAGCCGGCCGTAGGTGGTGCTGAACAGATCGCTCCACGGCACCCGCACCCAGGAATTGATCACACCGCTGACACCGATCACGACCAAGGCAATGGTGGCGGTGAGTGAGAACCGCCGAGCCGCCATATCGGTGTGCTCGCCGCCGCGCATCGCGTGCGCGAGCACCGCAAACAATCCGCCGACCCATACCGCGGCAGCAACCAGGTGCAGGATCAGACTGTTGGTGGCCAGGTCGTGCGCGCCGCCAGCGGACGAATGCCCGGTCAGCGCCAGCGGCATCATGGTCACGATCGCGCCGCCGAACAGCACCGGGGCCCATCCCCAACGCAGCGCCAGTCGGCACCCTACGGCGACGATCAGCGCGAACACCGCCGTCGTACGCCATGCCTGGGCCAGTTCCACTTGGCCGATCGCGTGCCACAACTGCTCCGGCCGCCAGATCTGCCGCACCGGCTGCCCGGTCGTGTCCGACACCGTCAGCGGTATGAGCAGCACCGCACAACACGCCCAGATCAATGCGAAGTTCGAGGCGCGTCGCACCGCGCGATAGCCGCCGACGTCGAACAGCCCATTGGCCTGCGGCGGCACCAGGAATGCGGCGAGCAGCAGTGCGCCGACGGTCAGCGCAGCGGACAGATCGGCGAGTGCGCGTACCGCAGGCAGGCCATAGGTGGTCAGCGGTCCCGGATCCGGAATGCCGAGCAGACTCAGTGCCTGCGCCGCCGACAGTCCGACGATCATCGCGGCAACCACCGCCGCGATCGCACCGGCGAGCATCGTCAGTGTCGCGAAGGTCGCCCCGGAGCCCGGCCTACCCGCTTCGAGCTCGGGGGTGACGGACGGGTCCTGCGGTGACGACATGGCACTGAGCGTAGTCGGCCCTTAATGCGTGGCCCGGCGGGGTTTGGGCCGATATGGTGGCTAGCGGATCGGAGGTGCGATGTCGATCATGCCGCGACTCGCTCGGCCCGCACACCGCGGGTGGCTGAAATGTTGCTGAGGCTAAGAACCTAGCCATCTGGACGGTCGCTATACTTGGCGCGCTGGACAGCACGGCCAATGTCGGCCATGGTGGAACCCACTGCCTCCGTAGCTCAGTTGGATAGAGCAAGGGCCTTCTAATCCCTAGGTCGCAGGTTCGATTCCTGCCGGGGGCGCCTCACCCGCTCTGACCTGTACGTACACCAGGTCAGAGCGGGAATACCCATCCCGAACAGTACTCAAACACATAGCGATCACGCGCTTGAAATCGCAGCGTGGCGCGGTATTCGGGGGCGATCTCGAAGCTGTTGGGAGACTTCGAAATCGAGCTTCGACATCGGGACAGCTCTGCTGGCACGATCGACGCCGACCGCAGAAACATCGGGTTCTTCCTTACTTTCCGGAAGGCACTAGTCCCGCCGATCGCGCTCAGATCGGCGACGACCTGGGCAATTACATCGCGGACACCGCCGAGTGAACGGCCGACGCACCGGCCGCCCGGTGACTCCCGAGTTCGTCGAACGGCGGTGCCAGATCCTCCAACAGTTCTGTCGATCTGTAGCTGGACGAGATTCTCATCACAACTCGACGCGACAAGATCGTGTCGTCATCCGCGCCGGAGCAGCCGATGCCGGTTCCGCCGAGTGATGATCTGCAAAAGTTGCTGGCGGAGTGCGCGAGCATCGACCGGCGGCCAACGACACCGACCATGTCGGTCGCATACCGCGCCGATCTCGCCTGTCGCCCAAGCAACCCGCGCAGACGGAACAGGGGATCGCGAAAACAGCGCACTGACCGATCCGTCACACCCGCCGACCGGCGATCGAGCCGCCCGATCTCAATTGGCGACCCCAGCAGTTGCGGTCGACGTGACCGGTGACCGCTGTCTCAGCGCCTGGGCGGCCAAGACCATAACAGCGAGGGCGGCCGCGGTGATGATGATCGGAAGAATCATGGTGCCGCCCCGGTCCGCCGCACGGGCGATCGGGTTGGCGAAACCCAGTCGGTCGAATGCCCAGCCGAGGGCGGCGATGATCACCAGGACTGAGCCGCCGACGCGGAGGACTGGCTGAGCTCGGGTGGTGGCCAGTACCAGCAGTGGTGGCAGGGCGAGCGCGACCAGCAACAACTGGATGGCCTCGATGCCGAGATTGAACCCGAGCACGCTGAGCGCCAGTTGGCCGGTGGACAACTTCAGTTCGGCCAGGCTGAACGAGAACGCCATACCGTGGACAAGCCCGAATATTCCGGCGACGACGGCTTCTCGGCCCGGGAACAGCGGCCGGACGGCGTGTGCGCCGCCCACCAGGATCGTCGCGGCGATGAGTGTTTCGATCGGGCGCGCGGGGATCTCCAGCCGACTCAGGGCGCTGACCACGAGCGCAGCGGAGTGCCCCACGGTGAATGCGATTGTGACAGTGAGGATGTGCCGCACAGCGCGACGCGAGCGGTTGTCCGGGTGCCAATGACCGGTCTTGGCTATCAGCACAGCTGGTAATAGCAGGGTGAACAGAAACAGCAGGTGGTCGGTGCCCTCGAGAATGTGATGGCCACCGAGTCTCACCATCCCGACGAATCCCCGCCACGCATTGGCATCGGTCAGATCCACCGACAGGGGTGGCACGGTCATGGACTCGGCGTCCATGCGTACGACGCCGACCTGCCTGGCGTCGTTTCCGGCATCGACTCGCCCGGCTCGCCAGTCCTGACGGACCGAGACGATGGCGGTGTGCGTGACGACCTTGTGGATGACGGCGTCGTAGCCCAACACGAATCGGCGCATATCGAGGCCCGTCGGCGGGGTCAACACCGCACGGGCGACGAGTTCCTTGTAAGAACCGGTGGCCGTCTGGTCCGCATAGTCCAGATGCATATCGCTGATCTGGACGGTCCACGGCACGCCGTCCGGCGTGGTGGGCCGCAGATGGCCGCGCAAATAGCTCGCCAGTCCGGCGGAGTCCTCAACCGACAGGTGCGTGCGCAAGTCGACATCGATACCGCTGGCCTCAGCGAGATTGGTTGTGGGTATCAACAATTCGGCATTGATCGCCGTCTCGCGCACATCGAGCAGCACCTTGGTGCCCGGCATCGGATGCGCTGGTGCGGCAATCGGGTTGTACAGCAAGACAATCACTGCACAACCGAGCACGACCAATGCTCTTCGTAGCGTTCGTGTCACGGGCCAATGGTGCGCGTTCCACAGGTACGTCCGAATCGGTCGATTTACCTATATTCGCGTCGGCCTGCAAGGCCCGCATGCGGAGAGCCTCTTAGGCCCGAGGGGCCTGGCGACAGCGTGGCGGCTGGGCCGGTGAGAGTTCTGGTCAAAGCCCGGTGTCGACATTTGGTGGCGGCGCTGCTCGCATTTTCGCAGTCGGAGTTCGAAATGCCCTCCCGGAGAGGGTTTGCGGCGACCGTTCTCGAAGCGAGAGAGCGTGGTACGACGATGTTCCGGCTGCCGATCTTCACCTGGAACATCCTGGTCAGCAGCATCCTGCCGGCGCTCTACAGCTGTGCGGGAATAGGTACCTGACGGATGGCGGCTAGCCAGCAACGCCGACGCGCTGACACAGTTCCCGGACGTCGTCGCGCATCCCTGACGGAGGGCGCTTCGCCAGGCCGCGCAGCATCTCGCGGGCGTGGCCGTTGTACCGGATCGTTTCGGATGCGGTGCGCTCCGACTTATCGAGCATGGCAAGGACGGCGGTCGACTCGTCGCGCTGGAAATGGGCGCGGGCCACCTCGATGAAATGGCGGCTCCGACGCGGCAGCGAAACTATCCGGTCAGCGTCGAATTCGTTGGATGCACGCAATGCTTCTCCGGGTCGGCGCAGCTCTACACCGAGCGTGGTCGCATGTGCCGCCATCACCGGCATCGAGAACGAAGTCTGCACATGCCGATACCCAGGCCCCAGCTGGCGAGCAGTCCGGTCGGCGCGTTCCCAGTGTTCCCAGGCTTCGCCGTAGCGGCCTCGGCGCGCGTGCACGTAGGCGATCTCGGCCTCGAGAGCACCTGCGATTCCGTGCCAGTCGTCGGGAGTCTCGTCTCCGTCCAGGTACGGCGAGATTCTGTCTATCGCGTTGCGCGCCAACACTATTGCCTCGAACCAGCGGCCGGAGTCGCGCAATGCCTGCACCATTGCCCACGCGCTACACGCAATGATGTACGGGTCGTCGGCTTCATACGACTCGTTCAGCGCACGGTCGGCAACGAGCCAAACCAGCTCGGGCGCAGGCTGATACGCGACGTAGAAGTCCGCGAGTTGATAGACACCGGCCAACACACGCCGGGCCGCCCGGCGTTCGTCCCCGGTCGAGCGAGCCGCGCGCTGCGCGTCCCTGATCAATCCGGGCAGTAGCGCGCCGAGCTGACTGCGGTGATCCGGGCTGGCGTGGCGCACACGCCACGCCTGCCGCAGCCGCTCAGCCACGTGCTCGGCGCTTACCGGGCGTTCGGCTGGGCTGAGCCGGAAGTCGGTCAGCGCCGCTTGCACCTCGTTCAGTGCGGAGTGTCGCTCACCAGCGAACACCGACACCGGCACGGCATGATCGTTGCCGGTCAGCTCGGCCAGGTCTTCGAGCTCGAGTGCTCGCGCGATCCGCAAGAGCATTGGCAGCCGGGGAGTTTGGATGCGGCCGTTCTCTACCGCCTTCAGCCACTCGGCCGAGCGGCCGACCATCCCCGACAGTACGGGCCGTGACATACCGATGCGCTCACGCTGCCACTTGATCCGCTCGCCGACTGGCGCGCTGTCGTCAGGGCTGTACATCGCTTCACCCCTTCACCCGGTTCGTTCCAGTGGTTCCAGCGTAGCCGGACGTGGGCGCACCGGTGGGGGTACGAACCGTACCCGACCACCCAGAAACGGGCCCCTAGCGTGCTTCCCAGCCCCGCCGCCGGGTCGATGCCACACCCCCGGCGGCGGGTGCTCACCAACCGGACGACGTAAGGGGGCAGGCGATGAAAGACCCAGCGCGACTTGACGATGAGGATGCCCGGAAACTGGCGGTGGCACCGGAGAACAGTCCGCGATATCTCCAGCGCATCGACGGATCGTGGTCCCTCATCGACGACGAGGGATGGGAAGTCGAGGTGGATCCGGAAATCGTCGACGACCCGAACAGCGGCGGCCGCGCAAGCGGGCGACGGATATTCGTTGCGCCGCAGCCGTTATGCGATTTCGCGGATGTGCAGCTGGCGCACGAGCTGTCGCAACAGCATCGCGCGTGCCGTATCCATCAGTGCGTATGGAAAGCGGCGGCCCAGCACACGCTCCTCTTGACCGGTCGACTGGTCCCGCAGTCGATGAGCCCGCGTGAACGGGCCGCCGTACGAGGTATCGACTACCCGCCGACACCGAGGGGCGACGCACCAAGGCATGGCGGCCCCACACCGAGGACGTTACGCGAGGTGCTGGACCGGCTCGAGTCCCTGGCGCACGACCCGGGCGATGCGCGAACCCGATAGCGCGCATCCGCGAATGGGCATGCACCGCACCGAGGTGGACGGCTGGCTGGCCGAATGGCGGATCGACCGCTGTGGCATTCGAATGATTTCGGTCTGCGACGGGTCTGACGAGCCGTTGGTTTCTTTCACGGCAGCGTCGGCCCCCGACCTCGTGCAGATGCGCGAGCAATTCCCCGAACTAGAACGGTTGTGGGATGCGATTCGGCATGCGTATTGGCGGGAGTTGTTCGGCCCCCGAGACATCCGCGTGGACGGCTCGTCCAGTAGGTGTGCGGATCCCAGCCACTGCCGGTAGCGACGCGCTTCCAGCAGTAGCCGCCGGATCGCGGCGATGCGCTGGCGGCGGCACATCAGGTAGGTCTGAACGAGGCCGAGAAATTCGTGGAGATCGGCGGGGATTTGCGGTGGGATCGACCGATCACCCCCGCAGCCAGCGCGTGCGATCCAGGCGCGGACGCGCTCTGCAGTCGGCGTCAGCTCAGCGAACGGCGGTGTCGGTCGTCGGCTGACCAACTTTTCGAATCGAGTGGTCAATCGTGTGCCGATCGCCTCGATCTCGGCAGTGGACAGCGCACTCGAAAAACAGACCTGACGATCAGTGCGACGCTTCGGAGTCCTCGGCAATCTCGAGGTCCTCGACCACATGCCGACGCCGTCTGAGGAACCAACCCCCGACCAGCACCGGAACCATGATCAGCGGTACAGCGACTATCGCGCTGCGCTGCTCGGTGCTTCCGCTGCTCGCCATCAGCGCCACCACACCGGCAAGGAATACCAAGGTGGCGATGCTGGTGTACGGGGTGCCGATCAGGCGGAATGCGGGGCGGGTCGCGCGGCCGTCGCGCCACCACCGCCACAGCTGCAATTGGCACAGCACGATTGCCGCCCAGGCGGAGATCACGCCGAGGGCCGACATGTTCAGCACGATCTCGTATGCCTGCTCGGGTACCACCGCGTTGAGTCCGACGCCCACCAGGGCGATCGCACCGGTGGCCAGAATGCCGACGTACGGAACACCATTCGACGACAGCTTGGCGGCGCGCGCGGGGGCGCTGCCGCTCATCGACATCGAGCGCAGGATTCGGCCGGTCGAGTACAGGCCCGCATTGAGGCTGGAGAATGCCGCCGTCAGCACGACCAGGTTCATGACCGAATCCGCACCGTCCACACCGATTTTGGCGAAGAAGGTGACGAACGGGCTCTGCCCCGCCCGGAATGCGGTGTACGGCAGCAGCAGACTGAGCAATACCAGCGACCCGACATAGAACACGGCAATACGTGCGATCACCGAGTTGATGGCGCGCGGCATGATCTTCTCCGGATTCTCCGCCTCACCGGCGGCGGTGCCCACCAATTCCACCGCGGAGTAGGCGAATACGACACCGGTCGTCACGACGACCAGCGGCAACAATCCGGTCGGGAACAGCCCGCCGTGATCGCGCAGGACACTCGGCCCGGTCGTCTCGCCCGCTATCCGGAAGCGACCGACGAGAAAGACCGTGCCGATCACCAGAAAGCTGACCAGCGCAACAACTTTGATCAGTGCGGCCCAGAATTCCAACTCACCGAACCAGCGCACCGACACCAGGTTGATGGCCACTACCACGGCCAGCGCGATCAGCGCGATGACCCATTGCGGAATCGCGCCGAAGGCCGACCAGTAATGGACGTAGGTCGCGATGGCGGTGATATCCACGATGCCGCTCATACACCAGTGGAAGAAATACATCCAACCGACCGCGTACGCGAGTTTCTCTCCATAGAACTCACGGGCGTAGGAGACGAACGACCCCGACGACGGACGGTGCAATACCAACTCACCCAACGCACGGAGCACGAAGAAAACAAAGACTCCACACACGGCGTACACCAGCACCAGCCCGGGACCGGCGCTGGCAAGCCGACCGCCCGCACCGAGGAACAGTCCGGTGCCGATGGCGCCGCCGATCGCGATCATCTGTAGCTGACGTGGGCGAAGGCTCTTCTGATACCCGGCATCCTCGTCGCGCAATACGTCAGTCACCGTGCCTCCAGCGCTCCCCGAATCGTATCGCTGAATAATGTATCGCCAAATAACGGCACACTCAATAGTGTTAAAGTTATCGCTGTGCGAGCGGTGGTAATCGGATCCGGAATCGTCGGCCTGGCAACGGCATACGAGCTGCTGCGCGGCGGACATCACGTCGTGGTGGTGAGCGCGGAGCCGATCGACTCGACGACATCGTTTCTCGCCGCCGCGGTGTGGTTCCCCACCGCCGCCGGGCCGACCGACCGCGTGGCCGCCTGGAGCGTCGAGACCTTCACCCATCTGGAACGACTCGCCCATGCCGGTACACCCGGCGCCCGCATGTGCGAGTCGCTGGCCGTCTATCGGGACGAACCGGCGACACCGTCCTGGTCCGCGGCGGTACGCGCGTTCCGGCGGGCGCGGCCGGACGAACTCCCGCCGCACTACCGATTCGGGTTCCGGTTCGCGGTTCCCCTGCTCGAGATGCCGATCTTCCTGCCGTGGTTGGAATCCCAGGTCCGCCAGGCGGGCGCGTACCGGGTGCGGCGGGCGATCCACAGCCTCGACGAGCTCGACGACCTGGCGCCCGATGTCATCGTCAACTGCGCGGGCCTGCGCGCCGGTTCACTGGCCGACGACACCGAGGTCTACCCGATCCGCGGCCAGATCGTGCGCATTACCAACCCGGGCATCGCGGTGTCGGTGCGCGACGAAGCCCACCCACTGGGACGTGCCTACGTCCACCCCCGCACCCACGACTGCATCCTCGGTGGCTCGCTGGAGACCGGGGCGTGGGATCGGACCCCCGATCCGCAACTGACACAGTCGATCCTGCGGCGCTGCCGAGATCTCGTACCGCAATTGACCGGCGCCGAGGTCATCGAAACCCTCGTCGGGCTGCGGCCGGGCCGCGCCGAAGTTCGCCTCGAAATCGCCGGGGCCGATTCGGTGTCGATTCCGGTGATCCACAACTACGGCCACGGCGGCTCCGGCATCACGATCGCGCACGGCTGCGCCCGCGAGGTGTCGGCGCTCATCGACACGCTGTGAGCCGGGGCGCAGGCAAGCGCGGAACCGGACGGCTCATCGACGAAACCGGACCTGCCGTCATATCCGAGCGCCGGGGCGGCGTTACAGATCCTCCACTGTGAGATAGCAAACACCACAACGGTGGCGAATCGGTGAACCAAATAGTTGCGGTCGCTCGTGGTACGGGGGACGAGATGCGGTGTGCACCTTGTCGAATTGCGACGAAGGGTTCGAAAGATGAGTTCAGCCAAACGTTTTCAGCGCGTAACCGTGCCGGTCGCGGCCGCCGCCGTCGTTCTCGCGGGTCTGCTCAGCGCATGCGGTAGCGAGAAGAGCCCCGCGGCGACCGCGCAGACGTCGACGGTTGCGGCAGCAGTGCCCGTCGCGGGGCAGGCGCCCGCGGTCGCGAAAACCCAAGGCTGGCTCAAGATCTACGGTGGCCAGGCCCCGGCCGGAACCGCGAATGCGGTACAGCTCCGGGTGACCAGCAATCCTGCTGTCGGACAGTATGTTTCGGATGGATCCGGCCGGTCGCTGTACCGGTTCGACAAGGATACGGCGAATCCGTCGGTATCCAACTGCTCCGGGCAGTGTGCCGTCACCTGGCCGCCGCTGACCGTCAGCCGCGATCAAGCGCTCTATGCCGCGGGTGTCGATCCCCAACTCGTCGGATTCATCGAACGTGCCGACGGCTCCTGCCAGATCACCATCGGCGGTTGGCCGGTGTACTACTTCTCGAAGGACACCAAGCCCGGTGACCTGCTCGGCCAAGGTGTCGGCGGAACATGGTTCGCGGTGGCCCCGAACGGCGGCAAGGCTTTGGGCAAGTGAGCACAGCGGCCCCGCAAGCGGGGCCGTTCGGCTACCTCAGCTGTCGAGTTCCAGCAATTCCCACGACAGCAGATCCGCCAGCCGGGGATCTCCGGCCCGCCACGCGCGATACACCTGGTAGACCAGGTCCATTCCGGCGAAGCCGTACAAGCCGGTGATCCTGGCGCCGTAGTGCCGGTCCGGACCACCGTCGCGGAACTCGACGTCGTAATCGATATCGACTTCCTCGTCGCGGTTCGGGTCCTGGTGACCGACATAATCGAGGTGGATCTGGAAATAGAACTGCCCCGACGGCTCACGATCGAGCCTTTCCACGATCGCGAACGGCCAGCTCGCATTCAGGTCCGCGAACAGGTCGTGTACCTCGATGTCGGTGGGATCGGTCAGCGTCCGTCCGCTCGCGTCGGATGCCTTCAGTATCGGTGCGGTCACGCGACGGATCGTAGGCGGCGGCACGACGGCGCACCGATCACATCATTGGCTGCCCTGCCCGGTGGGGTGGCTGAACTGACGCCACTCCCGATCCAAGCGGAGGTGGCGTCGGTGGTTCAGGGCCCACGCGGTGCACCAGACGACTGCTGCTGCACCGCACCAGATTTCGAGCAGGACGGCCACTGCGACACCGATGCCGTGGACGGCGGCGGCACTGGATCGTTCCGGCGGGGTGGTCGGTTTTCCGTTCTCGCCCAGCCAGACGGGGGCGGGCTGGCCGGGTTGCGCACCGTCGGGGACCACCACGACCGCGGTGCCGGACTTGCCGTCGTGGGTCCAGGACACCTGCGCCTCGAACTGGTCGCGCACCGCTCCGTTGCGGTCCGCGACCGAGGCGGCGACTCGAGCGGGGGTGCCGATAATGGTCCCGGTAGCAACGACTTTCGTGGCGTTCTCACGGTGGATACGCTCGGATGCCGAGCTATAGGCCGCCGTACCCGCCGCGGCGGCGGTCGGCACGGCGATCAGCAGCACCAGGACGGCCAGGATGCGGATCAAACCCTCCACCCGATCGGAGGCCCGCATCAGCGGACTGGGATTCCAGGGCTGCATCCGCCAGATCCGCACCGGCCACGTCCGCGACTCCGACACCTTCACCACCTCCTAGGCCCGAGCCACGGTTCACACCCGACCGCGACTCCTACTCCGGTCATTCCCCCGAGTCGCCAGTTGATGCACCGGCGGAATCCCAGAACATGGACGAATCCGCCCCGCATGTTCGAGCGGAATTCGTCGGCTCGTACCCATTGAATCGAATGACGCGGTGATCCGGTTACGCCCCGGCTGCCGGCAAGCCCGAGCGCCGACCCGCCTGCGACCATGTCTACGCCGAGGACGAAGCGCAGCCAGTCGTCCGCGCTGTCGACCGGGACGAAGTTCGCACCGCTGTGCTGGTCGGTGACCATGCCCTACAACCACAGCACCAGGTAGGTGAGGCCCGGGGATGCGCGCGGTGCGGGATGCCAACAGTCCGGCTACGCCGAACAGCAGGTGCCGATGTTGTGCCGAGCACGCCGACCACCAGGAACACCGCGCCGAGCACCGCCGCCGCGGATGGGCAGCGGCGTCCACTGCGCGGTTGAGGGTGTGCGCCTGAAACGCGCCATGGTGGCTTCCGCTCCCGAACAACATCCGGACGGGCGCCCGTTTCGTGCGACTGATTTCCGCGACTCCCGGTTTGCCGCAGTCACCTGCGCCATCCCCGCGCGTCGCACGGACAAACGAGACACCGAAGACAAACCCGCAGGTCCAGTGCTCAGGACAGCCAGATGAGACAGAAGGTGTGTCCGACGGGATCGGTATTGACACGGAACTGCTTGTCGTCATCGGCCTGCACCAACTGCGCGCCAAGCGGGAGCGCCTTGGGCTCCGCCGCTTCGATCTTGTCCACCAGCACATCGAAATGCATCTGCTGTGACGCTTCCGGATCCGGAAAACGCGGAGGTCGATACCGCGGCGCCCGTTGGAATGCCAGGCGCCTGCCGCCGGGTTCTTCGATGACGACCCAGGTGTCATCCGGCGTATCGGTCGGCTCGGCGCCGAGCGGGCGGGCGTAGAACCCGGCGAGCCTACGCGGATCCGGGCAATCCAATACGACGGTGCGCAGACTTCCGACCTTGCCTTCCGGCATCATTCGACCTCCTGTATGCCACGGGAATGCTCATCGCGTACTCGAGCGGCGGACACTCGAACCCGCCTGCCGTGGGAAGAGCGATGTCTGCATTAAGGTCGACGCTCACCGGAGGTTTCACTTGTCGAAACGCATAATGCTGCTCATTGTGCTGCTGGCGGGCGTCGCCGCGTGCACAAGCACACCCAAATCCGATCTGCCCCTGCCATATCACGGGAATGCCGACCAAGTCGTCACCGTGGTCGCCGAGCATGCCGCCGATACGAGCGCGACATTGACTGCGTGGCAACGCATTCCAGGTGGCTGGCGGGCCGAGATCGGCCCGGTGCGCGCCTATGTGGGGCGCGATGGCATCGGCCGCGCCAGTGAGGACTCGGCGCATACACCCGCCGGTGTGTGGACGCTGAGCGAGGCATTCGGGATCGCGCCGAACGACGGGACCCGGCTCCCCTATCGCCAGGTCGGCACACAGGACTGGTGGGTCTCCGATATCGGCTCGTCGAGTTACAATAGATACGCCCAATGCGCCTCCGGCACTTGCGAATTCGACGAGAAAGCGAGCGAGAACCTAGGCGAGGCGGGCCCGGCGTACGAACACGCCGTCGTGATCGATTACAACCGCCGACCCGTCGTCGCTGGCGCAGGTTCGGCGTTCTTCCTGCATGTCGAGACCGGCCGTCCGACCGCCGGGTGTGTGTCGATCCCAGCTGCCGACCTCACAGCTGTTATGCGCTGGCTGGATCCGAGCGCGCACCCGGTGATCAATATCGGCAACAAGTAACTATCCGCAGATCGCCGCCACCGCACCGGCGAGCAACGACAACCCATGATCCAGTTCGTCCGCACTGATTGTCAACGGCGGCAACAGCTTTACCACCTCATCCGCCGAACCGGAGGTCTCCACGAGCAGCCCGCGCTCGAAGGCGAGCCGGCTCACCTTGCCCGCGCGCGAAGCTTCCTCGAACACGATGCCGTGTACCAGCCCGCGCCCGCGCGTGGTGACACCGGGAAACGCCGCCGCGATCTCGGCAAGTGAGCGCGCCGTGCGCTCTCCTTTGGCCAGCGTCGAAATCTCGAGCGCACTATCGGACCAGTAGTGTTCGAGCGCGACCCGCGCGGTGACGAATGCCGCATTGTTGCCGCGGAATGTTCCGTTGTGCTCACCGGGTGCCCACTGATCGAGTTCGGGCTTGAAAAGCACCAGCGCCATGGGCAACCCGTACCCGCCGATCGATTTGGACAGCGTCACGATGTCGGGCGTGATGTCCGCGAACTCGAAGGAGAAAAACCCACCGGTCCGTCCGCAACCCATCTGCACATCGTCGACGATCAGCAGAATTCCGCGCGCGCTGCACAATTCGGCCAGCTGCCGCAGCCATTCCGCACGCGCGACATTCACCCCGCCCTCACCCTGCACCGTCTCCACGATCACCGCGGCGGGCATGTCCAAACCCGAGGACGAATCGTCCAGTGCGCGCCGCATCCGGTGCAGGTCGTCGGCTTCATCGAGGAAGCCATCGTAGGGCATGGGCATCGCATGTGGCAGTGGCACACCGGCGGCGGCACGTTTGGCGGCATTGCCGGTTACCGATAGCGCGCCGAGCGACATCCCGTGGAAGGCGTTCGTGAAGTTGAGAACGGTCTGGCGTCCGGTGACCTTGCGCGCCAGTTTCAATGCGGCCTCGACCGCATTAGCGCCGGAAGGACCGGGAAATTGCACCTTGTAGTCCAGTCCGCGCGACTCGAGGACCGTATCGCGCAAGGCCTCCAGCAGCCGCCGCTTGGCTACGGTCGACATGTCGAGACTGTGCGTGATCCCGTCACCGACGATGTAGTCCAGCAGCGCCCGTTTCAGCACCGGATTGTTGTGGCCGTAGTTGAGTGCGCCCGCCCCCGCGAAGAAGTCCAGGTAGTCCTTGCCGTTCTCATCGCGCAGCCAGGCGCCGCTGCCGGTGTCGAAGACGGTCGGCCAGGCTCGGCAGTACCCGCGCACGTTCGACTCGAGCGTCTCGAAAACGGTCATCGCAGTGTTGTTTCGAGCGACCTGCAAGCAGTCGCTGGCGGCGTTGTTTCGAGCGACCTGCAAGCAGTCGCTAGCGGCGTTGTTTCGAGCGACCTGCGAGCAGTCGCTGGCGGCGACAGTCATCGACGATCCTTCCTGTCGTGCGCGAGCGCCCACGGGGCAAATCTGAAGTGACTGTGTTTCTAACATTGGTGTAGCGGGTTTGTCGCACTTTTCCAAAAATCGCGCGCTTAACTACCGCGCGTCCGCTCACGCGCCGTAGAGTTAACCGCTTGTGCGCGGCAGTATGGAGGGCAACAGATCGCAGCTCGCCGCAGTACACGTACTCCGAACCACGCGGCTGTATCTGTACCTCATCCGAGCTGGGTTCCGGCGCCAATCCCAGTACAAACTAGCGATGTTCGCCGGCCTGTTCACCAACTGTGTCTTCGGATTCGTGCGCGCGGCAGTGATGATGGCTGCGGTGCGCGCATCCGGCGGCTTCAGTGGCTACGACGCAGGATCGATCGGCGCCTACGTCTGGCTGTCCCAGGCCCTGATCGGCGCGACCCAATTCATGGGACCACCACTGGAACTGGTGGATCGGGTCAAGAACGGCGATATCGCGATCGACTTCTTGCGTCCAGTCGATGTCCAATTCAGTTATCTCGCCATCGATCTCGGCCGCGCGTCGTGCACAATCCTGCCGCGCGGTGTGCCGAGCGTACTGGTCGGCGTGTTTACCTTCGGACTAGTCATGCCCGATACGCCAGGGCCCTACGTACTCGGGCTGGTCAGCGTGGTAATGGCCGTCTCGTTGTCATTCCTATGCCTTTTCGCCGTCGGATTGATCGGGTTCTGGGTAGTGGAAACGCGCGGACTCCGAGTGCTATACCAGATTTGCGGCACGTTTCTGGCCGGGCTGTTCGTGCCGGTCCACATGTTCCCGGTCTGGCTGCGCACCGTCGCGCATGCCACCCCGTTCCCGTCGATCCTGCAATCACCGATCGACATCCTGTCGGGTCGGGTCGCCGGGATGGATGCCGTGACGGTCATTGCCGCACAAGTGTTCTGGGTACTCGCGGTCGGCGCGCTGGGCCGGGCGCTGTTGTCGGCCGGGCGCCGCAGGCTGGAGGTGCAGGGTGGTTGAGCCCCCGTATACGCCCGCACCGGCCGGCACCCGGTTCACTCCCTATGCGGCGGTCCTGCGGTCGCGGATGCGAGCCCAACGCGCATACCGATTATCCTTCGCCAGTGAGGTATTCAGCGCCTTCCTGATCGGCATCGTCGAATTCGCCGAGGTATGGGTCATCTACCACAATGTCCGGGTGCTCGGCGGGCTCGACCTGGACGGCGCGCTGCTGCTGTTCGGCCTGAGCAATACCGGATTCGCACTGGCCCAAGTCCTGTTCGGCCACCTGGATTCACTACCGACACTCATCCGGCTCGGCGTGCTCGACGCCTACCACCTACGCCCCCAGCCGCTCCTGTTGCAGCTGATCACCAGTGACATCTCGCTGCGCCGTTTCGCCCGCGCCTCGGTGGCGATCATCGTGCTCGGACTCGGCCTCGTCCGCAACGATCTCGCCTGGGGTCCGCAAACTCTCGCACTACTGACGACCACCCTGCTCAGCGGCATCGCCCTCTTCGGCGGCCTGTTCGTCTGCGCCGCCGGTGCGCAGTTCTTTCTGATCGACGGTGCCGAACTGACCAACAGCTTCACCTACGGCGGCTCCTTCGCCGCCATGCAACCGGCTTCGGTATTTCCGACATCACTGAAGCTGGTATTCGGCTTCGCCATTCCGGTCACGTTCACGGCGTATCTGCCGACCATCGCACTTCTGCGCCTGCCCGGTCCACCGCTGCTGCCGACCTGGCTGGCCTGGTGCGCACCGTTGGCGGCGCTGTGGGTGTGGCTGCTCGCGTTGGGTCTGTGGCGACTAGGTACTCGGCACTATCAGGGAGGCGGCGGATAAGCGTGGCGGATAGCGAGTTATCGGACTCGATCATCGAGATCGATAATCTGACAAGGCAATTCATTCTGTATCGGAGGAACGGACAGCGCTGGCGACGCACCCGCGAAACGCTCACCGCGGTGGACCGGATGACGTTTCGCATCGAACGAGGTTCGGCGGTCGGCTATATCGGGGCGAACGGGGCGGGCAAGTCGACCACGATCAAAATGCTGACCGGAATCCTGGTCCCCACCGCGGGCACCGTGCGCACCTGCGGCCTGGATCCGGTGCGACAGCGGCGCGAACTCGCCGCCCGGATCGGGGTGGTGTTCGGGCAGCGCTCCCAGCTGTGGTGGGATCTGCCACTGCGCGAATCGTTTTCGATTCTGGCCGCGATCCACCGGCTGGAATCCGACGTCGCGCAGAAGCGCACCTACGAGTTGGTCGAACAGCTGGAGATGGCGGAGACACTGGACACTCCGGTGCGCCAGCTCTCGCTCGGACAGCGCATGCGCGCGGAGGTCGCCGCGGCGCTGCTACACTCCCCCGAACTGGTCATTCTCGACGAGCCGACCATCGGCCTCGATGTGCTGTCGAAACAGCGACTACGTGAGTTCCTACGCACCGAGCGCACCGAGCGCGGCACCACACTGCTGCTCACCACACACGACATGGGCGATATCGAACGACTCTGTGATCGGGTGCTCGTCGTGGACCGCGGCACTCTGGTGTACGACGGTTCACTGACCGGACTCGCGGTGCGGGTGGGCGCCCGGCGGGTACTGGTCGTCGATCTGGCCGAACCGACCCGCAATCTCGACGATCTGCCGAGCGCCGAGCTGTTGAGCAGCGAGGGCGGGGGTATGCGCCAGCGCTTGGCCTTCGATGCCGAATCGACCACCGCCGCACAGGTTCTCGCCGCCGTCTCCGATCGCGCCGAGGTTCGCGACCTGTCCATAGAGGAGCCGGACATCGAGGACGTGGTCCGGCGGATCTATGAATCCGCCTGGTGACCGACGCCGGTGTCCGGCTCCCGATTCGGTTGATATTCAGTTGTTTTCGGGTTCGCGAGCGCCCTGGTCGAGTCGGAACGGCGGGTATTCGTCACGCATCAGCGAGGCGTAGGCGACCACTCGGATGGCCCACCGGTGCACGCCGAGCAGGAAATCGAACAGACCCTTCGGATAAACCGCCGTGAACAGCAGTGCCACCACTGCGACCAGTAGCAGCACGTTGGCCAGCGCGAATGCGCCCCAGTCATTCTTGCCGCCCATACTCGCACTGAAAATCGCACCGAGGATCAGATAGTGCGGAATGGCCAGCAGCCACCATTTCACCAGCACCAGACCGCGACTCAACTGTTCGGGATAGTCGATCTCCAGATCCGCCGGATATTTCGGATCCGACTGCAGGCTGAACGGCGGATACCTATCGGTGCCGAGCACCGAGTAAGCGTAGAAACCGACCCGCCAACCCCACCGCATGACGCCGACATTGAAGTCGAACAGTGCACGCGGATACCGGCCGGTGAACAGAATCGCGAAGAATGCGACCACCGAGACGATCACATACGCGATGTACAGGAATATCAGAATAATGGCGTGTGGAATGGCCAGGATCCATTTGACCAACCACATCCATCGCGATAGCGCGGGATCCAGATCTCCTCGGACACGAACCGGATTGGCCGGGCCAGCGGCGGCGACGGTGTTCTCGGGCTCCATAATCGATGCTCCTTCCAGGTGCTTCGATGCCTCGACAACGAGTGGAATGTCCCGATTGTCCCGTATCGCGGGTGCGGTCGGACCACGTTCAGATACCGACATGCCAACGAAAAGGTGGCCGCCGAAGTGGCGAATCGCGCAGTGCCGCAAGGGCCCTGCCGCGGATCTCAGCCCGGCGTCTGGCCCTGGGCCGAGTACAGACTGACCTCACCCTCCTCGCCGAGGAAGGCGTTCACCAGCATGATCTGCCCGGCCTCCAGCTCGTCCGGGTCGGGGGCGCTGGTGGTGATCGAGATCTGCGGAATCACCGCCCAGTTCACGACATAGCGTTCGGGCGGTCCGTCGTCGTCGGACAGGCGGGCCAGTCGAAACACCGACACCGTCTTGCGGAGGATGAGCGTGCGCACGACCTCGGCGATTCGCTCCGGATCTTCCAGCGCGAACATGAACCCGAACGTCAGCTCGGGCGAAGACACATAGGCGGGCACAAACACCGAGGCTAGTCGATGGAACGACATTGTGCGCGCACCTCGCCGGAAGTGGTTGCTGCCCATGCGCTCAGCGATTTCAGGTAGGTAGGAAAGTCGGCGGTTATGTGACCGATCCGTAACGGAATATAACGATTTCCCGGCAGCTCATCTGTTTTTACACCATACTATTGCGCCGATTCGACTATCGCGCTTTCCTGAAAAGGTCCCGATTTTCTCGGGCCGTCCTCCTCATCGCATCGTCGCGGATTTCCCGGTTTCTTTGCCGTGCTGGTGGACTGTGCGGAGGGCGATCCGGGTGCGGGGCTGCGCCGGAGCCGAGGGGTGCCCCTCCCCGAAATCCTCCTCGGCCCTGGCGCATCCAAATACACACCCATCGTCACCGCAGGGGCGTGCATCATGCCTACCGAATACGCAGCGGGTATCGGAGCCGACGAACTGCCATCGCCGTCGGCGCTACTGCGCGCATTTCGCGAAGCCAACGATCCGAATCGACACCGCCATTGTGTCCTGGCCGCGGGGCGTGAACTGGTCGAATGCCATGAACACAGGCGCAATGCCGTGCAGGCGGCACATGCGCCGGGCGCGTCGAGCGGCTGCGTCGCCCAGTGCCTGCAACTCGTCGACGACCTCGACGCACACCGAACCGAATTGGTCGGCCACATCGACAATTGGGTCGCCAACAATGTGCAGCACCGCACCGGCGCCTCGCTGCACACCGAGACCCTGGGCGCCGTCATCGATCGAATGGCGGCGAAATGGGTTGCGGCACAAGATGCTTTGGGAATGTCGGCACCGATCGAGCCGCCGCACCCACTGCAGCTGGACGACGACGCCCAACTGCAGTGGAGCCGGTTGGCCGAACTGGCCGACGGATACAAGGACCTGGTCACCGATGTGACCGAGCACCGGCGCAGGCTGCCGGTGTGGTGATCACCTGGGGTTGTCCGGCCCCCTATCGATCGTTCTCGGGTTCGACCACTTCCGCCTCGACGACCGAGGCGCTCGGCTCGACCTCCGCGTCATAGGACACATCGGCCTCGTCGCCGACGAGTTCATCCGCACGCTGCGCCGCGGCGTCCTTGCGCGCGGCGGCCGCGGCCTCGTTCATCTCGATCGCGTCGGTGATCCACTCGCCGATCTCCCGGGTGACCTCCGAGACGGTGCCGGTGATGATGTTCGCAATATTTCCGACATGCCGCGCACCCGAGGAAGTCAATTCTTGAATTAGATCCTTGTTGCTTTCGAATTTCCCGATCATTCACACGCCCACTTCGGTTGTGTTCCGCTGTCGCATCACGATAACACCGGGCGTGGACTCCTTCCCGACCAAGAACGGTGGCAGTGCCAGCTCGAGAATCTTCAGCCATACCGATCCGACTTGCTTACCGAGCGAACCGGTGTTGTAGGGCAATCCGTACTTCTCGCACAGCTCCCGAACTTCCGGCGCGATCTGCGGATAACGGTTGGCAGGCAGGTCCGGGAACAGGTGGTGCTCGATCTGATGCGACAAATTGCCCGACATGATGTGGAACAGCTTGCCGCCGGTGATGTTGGCCGAACCGAGCATCTGCCGGACATACCATGCACCGCGGGTCTCCTCGGCGGTCTCCTCCTCGGTGAACGTCTGTACGCCCGTGGGGAAGTGGCCGCAGAAGATGATGGAGAAGGCCCAGAGGTTGCGCACCAGATTCGCGGCGGCGTTTCCGGCGAGCGTGCTGACGAACAGTGGACCGGTCAGCGCCGGAAAGACGACGTAGTCCTTGAGCACCTGCCGACCGGCCTTGCGCCACTGGCCCTTCACCAATCGCTTGACCTCCGACCAACTCTTCTTGCCCCGGAGGATGTTCTCCACCTCCAGGTCATGGCCCATCACACCCCATTCGAACAGCACCATCAGCGCGAAGGCGTAGAGCGGCTGGCCGAGCCGCAGCGGATTCCACTGCTGGGCCTCGTCCATGCGCAGGATGCCGTAGCCGATATCGCGGTCCATGCCGTGGATATTGGTGAAGGTGTGGTGCATGTAGTTGTGTGAATGTTTCCACTGGTCCGCCGGGCAGACCGTATCCCATTCGAACTCACGGGAATTCAGGCCACGCTCGCGCATCCAGTCGTACTGGCCGTGCATGACATTGTGGCCGATCTCCATATTGTCCAGGATCTTCGACACACTCAGCGCGGCGACCGCGGCCAGCCAGAACGGCGGCAGGAAGCCGAGATACATCAGGCCGCGCCCGGCGATCTCGAAACCGCGCTGCGCCTTGATGATCGAATAGATGTATTCGCGGTCCGCATCGCCGAGATCGGCGACGACGCGGGCGCGCAGGTCGTCGAGAGCCCGGCCGAGTTCCTCGACCTGTTCCGGGCTCAGTACCAGCGGGCCGTCTTTGGTTTCGGTCAGAATTGCCATTGCTGTGGTCCCCTTGCTTTGTCAGATATCGATGTCGACGTCGCCGACGGGCGCATTGATGCAGAGCTGGATGGGCTGATCCGGATCACTGTCGGTTTCGCCGGTGCGCACATTGCGGGTGCAGCCGGTGCGCCGAACCGCGGTGCAGGAGAAGCAGATACCCATCCGGCAGCCGTACTCCGGTGTCAGACCCGCGGCCTCGGCCTGCTCCAGCAGGACCGCCCCATTGTTCTCGACGCTGCGGCCGCTGGCCGAGAAGTTGACCGTGCCGAAGGCCTCGTCCGCGTCGACGGGGGTGGTGGACAGGGTGAATTCCTCGGTGTGCAGCCGCTCGTCCAACTGCTCCGCTTCGAAGACCTTGCGCACCGCGTCCATCAGGCCCTGTGGCCCGCAGACGTAGGTCTCGCCATCGGCGAACCACGGTGCGACACGCTCGAGTTGGTCGTAATCGAAATGGCCGGAACCGTCGCCCGGATAGCGCAGTTCGATGCGAAAGTTCTCGTGCACTTGCGCAATCGCCTCCATCTCGGCCCGATGCGGCACCGCCTCCGGCGATTTCGCATAGTGCAGGAAGGCGAGCTCGCCCGGATAGCCCTCATCCGCCAGCGTGCGCAGCATGGACAGCACCGGAGTGATGCCGCTGCCACCGCTGATCAGCAGCACCCGTTCGGGGCGTGGTTCTGGCAGTCGGAAGACGCCGGCGGCCGGTTCCAGGCTGACCACCATGCCGGGTACGGCATTGCGGTAGAGGTATTGCGATACCAGCCCGCCCGGATGCGCCTTGACCGTCAGTTGCAGGTGCCGGTCGCGCCGGCCCGCCGGATTGACCGGTGAATAGCACCTGGTGTGCCGGATGCCGTCGATTACGACGCCGATCTGCACATATTGCCCCGCGACATGGCCGCGCCACTGCCGGGTAGGGCGCAGGGTCAGCGTTACCGAACCCGGCACCGAGCGGCGGACGTGGGTGATCTCCGCCCGCAACTCCCGCACCGTCAGTGTGGGGCGGACGAGTTCCAGATAGCGGTCGAGCGGGTGCGGTGTGGTCAGGGTTTGCACCAGGTCGATGAGTCCCACCATGGGAGTTGCCTCTGCTTTCGGGCCGCGGCGCACTCCTGAACCCTCTTCGGCGAAGATTTCAGTGCACGCCTGTACACTCAACTAGTGTGACCGATGGACCGGGTCCAGTGTCAACCAGTAACTGATGTGACCCGAACTACATCCTTGGAATGGACGAATGGTGAACAGCTGTATGCTCACTGTGATGACCGAGACCGCAGCTACCCGAGGAGAGCGCAAGGAGCGCACCAGGCAGGCCCTGCTCGACGGCACGCTCGCATTGGCCGCCGAGCGCGGCTTCGGTGCGCTGAGCCTGCGTGAGATCGCCCGCTCCGCCGGCATTGTGCCGACCGCGTTCTACCGGCATTTCGCCTCACTCGACGATCTCGGCGCGACCCTGGTCGATGACGGCATCCGGGCGCTGCGCCTGGCCCTGCGGCAACTGCGCCGCACGCCCGACGCCCGGCTCTCGCAGACCGTGCGCTTCGTTTTCGATCAGGTCGCCACCAAGGGTGAACTCTTCGGCTTCATCACTCGCGAACGCCGCGGTGGCTCGGCCGCATTACAACACGCCATCGCGCTCGAACTACAATTGATCGTGCGCGAACTGGTCGTCGACTTGTCCCGTATCCCGGCCTTGGACTCCTGGTCCCCCGACGACCTCGAATTGGCCGCCGACCTGATCGTCTCCACAGTCGCCGACTGCATTGCCGACTACGTCGCCGCCAGCCCACGCGACCAACCCGCCATCATCGATCGCACCGTCCGCCAGGTCCGGCTGATCGCACTCGGCATGGCCGCCTGGTTGCCCGCCAAGCAGCGTTAGTCGGCCTCCGGATCGAGCGCGAGCACGGAACGGCCACCGTCCACCGGGACCACCGCCCCGTTGATGAAGCTCGCGTCCGCCGATAGTAGGAAGGCCACCGCGGCGGCAACTTCGTCGGTGCCGGCCACGCGCCCTATCGGATGCAGTGCAGCCATCTCGCGCTCCACCTTCGCCGATGCCGAAGGCGTCAGTCCGGCAAGGAATTCCGCATACCTTTCGGTATCCACCGAACCCGGTGCGACCGCATTGCACCGAATGTCGTCGCGGCCGTACTCGACCGCGATGGCCCGGGTCAGACCTTCGATCGCCGCCTTAGCCGTGCTGTAGGGCAACGCGCCCGGCACCGCCCGCTGGGCTTGATGCGAGCTGACATTCACGATCGCGCCCCCCTGGCCCGTCGCGAGGAACCGGCGCACCGCGATGGTACAGCCGACGACGGCGGGCGCCAGGCTGGCATTGATCAGCTCGAGCACCAGCGGCGCGGGCGCGGAATGCACTGCGGCATCCCGGAATACCGCCGCATTGTTCACCCAGCCCGCCAGCGGGCCCACCGCCTGCGCGAGATCCGCGGCGCGCTCGGCGGTCTCGACCGACGATGCGTCGCCGACCACGGCCAGCACCCGGTCGCCCGCCCATGCCAGCGCCGCCGTGTCACGCTCGATAACCACGACGGTGTTGTCCGTACCGAGCAGCCGTCGCACGATCGCCCGCCCGATCCCCCGCCCACCGCCGGTCACCACATAGGAAACAGCCACAATCCGATGTTAGACAACCGATCTCGCTGATCGGCCCTACCCGACGTGCGAGGCAATGCGGTCCGGCTTATGGACCGGGAGCAACGCCACCAAACCGACGGCGAGGACCACCAGAATGCCGACAATACCCGCGCGGTCGGTGTCGAAGAACCAGACGAAAAAACCGAAAAGTGCTGGGGCGAGGAAGGATACGGCACGACCGGTGGTTGTGTAGAGGCCGAACATCTGCCCCTCGCGCCCGGGTGGGGCCAGCCGGGTGAGGAATGAGCGGGCGGCGGATTGGGCGGGGCCGACGAAGATGGTGAGCAGCAGGCCGAACACCCAGAACATGACCGGACCGGACACGATCAACAGCGCGATGCCACAGATCACCATGGCGACCAGCGATATCACGATCACGATCTTCGGACCGAGGCGATCGTCGAACCGGCCCGCGGTGACCGCGCCCAGTGCCGCAACGACATTCGCGGCAATGCCGAATAGCAGGACATCGGAGTCGGCGATACCGTATACCCGCACCGCCAGAATCGCACCGAAGGTGAATACCCCGGCAAGGCCGTCGCGGAAGATCGCGCTGGCGACCAGGAAACCGACGGTACGTCGATCCACGGCCCACAGCTCGCGCAGATCCCGCCAGAGCACCCGGTACGAGCCGAGGAATCCGGCCTTCGCCGCGCCGGGATCGGCATTGGTGTGCGGCAATTCGGGTACGGCGAACAGTACCGGTAGGGCGAAGGTGGCGAACCAGACCGCGGCCAGCATCGCGACCAGTCGGATATTCGTACCGTCATCGATGGGTACGCCGAGCAGGCCGCGGTTGTCGCCGTGACCGGAGATGAAGCCGAAGTAGCTGATCAGCAGGATGAAGATGCCGCCGAAATAGCCCATGGCCCAGCCGAATCCGGAGACCCGACCGACATCGTCCGGCGTGGAAACCTGGCGCAGCATGGCATTGTATGGCACGCCTGCCAATTCGAAGAATGCGGAGCCGAAGCCGAGCAGGATGAGGCCGAACCAGAAGTCGCGGTAGTCGTCGTGGACGAAGAACATCAGTGCCATCGTCAGGATGGTCAGCGCGGTCAGCACGCCGAGTGAGCGTTTGCGTTTCGCATTCGCGTCGAAGCGCTGGCCGCTGATCGGCGCGGTGAGCGCGACCACGAAACCCGCGACGCCGAGCGCCCAGCCGAGCCACGCGCTCGGTGATACCCCGCCCGGCAGATCGTCGCCGACCTTATCCGTGAGGTACACCGAGAAGACGAAGGTCAGGATCACGGCATTGAACGCCGAGGAGCCCCAGTCCCACAACCCCCACGCCACCACTTGCCCGCGCCCGGCGGCCTGCCCGACAGTCGCCCGCGCGTCAACCTCCGGCTCATCCGTCATCTGGCCACCACCCTCATCGAATCGCTGCGCGATGCGGCGCTCATGGGCGCAGCCTAATGCGGATTTCATCGGCAGGCGGGCTTACCCTCGATACCGCCCGATATGCACTCAGTTGCATAGTACCGGGTGTAACGATAGCCTGGCGTCATGGCACTCGAACATGCGCTGCTGGTATCGCTGACCGAGCGCGCCGGTTCGGGTTATGAGCTGGCGCGCCGCTTCGACAAGTCCATCGGCTTCTTCTGGCGCGCCACCCATCAGCAGATCTATCGCGTGCTCAAGCGCATGGAGGAATCCGGCTGGCTCAGCAGCGAGGCGGTGGCCCAGGAGGGCAGGCCGGATAAGAAGGTCTATTCGGTGAACGAGGCGGGCCGCGCCGAGCTGGCGCGCTGGATCGCCGCGCCGAGCGATACCTCGATACCGCGTAATGAACTCGGCGTGAAGATCCGCGCCGCCGCACACGGCGATATCAGTGCGCTCTGCGACGAAGTAGCCCGGCATCGCGAGCAACACAACCAGCGCCTCGAGCTGTTCCTACTGATCGAGAAGCGCGATTTCGGGGGGTTCGGGGGGGCGCCCCCCGATGGACAGAGCCCGGTACCGGATCAGCTCTCCGGTACCCCACTGCACCAATACCTCGTACTGCGCGCGGGCATTCGCGTGGAGTCCGGATTCGTCGAATGGTGCGACGAAGTACTGCAAGCCCTGCAACCTCGTGCAACAGCCCCGCACGCGGACCCGGAGAAAGGTGAGACTCGGCGATGAGTTCGTTCCCCCATCTTTTCGAGCCGCTCGATCTCGGCTCCACCACGCTGCGCAATCGCGTGATCATGGGATCGATGCATACCGGCCTGGAGGATCGCGCCTGGGATACCAACCGGCTCGCCGCCTATTTCGCCGAGCGGGCCCGCGGCGGTGTGGGTCTCATCATCACCGGCGGCTACGCCCCGAATCGCACCGGCTGGCTGCTGCCGTTCGGCGCGAAACTCACCAATAGGTCCGAGGCCTACCGGCATCGGGTGATCACCAAGGCCGTGCACGAAGCGGGCGGCAAGATCGCCATCCAGATCCTGCACGCCGGCCGTTATTCCTATATGCCGGGTAGTGTTTCCGCATCCTCGATCAAGGCTCCGATCAATCCGTTCCGGCCGCGCAAGCTCTCGGCGCGCGGGGTGGAGCAGACCATCGACGACTACGTGCGCTGCGCGAAGCTGGCCCGGTTCGCGGGCTATGACGGTTGCGAAATCATGGGCGGTGAAGGCTATTTCATCAACCAATTCCTCGCGCCACGCACGAATAAGCGCACCGACAAATGGGGCGGTTCGCCGGAGAACCGGCGCCGTCTCGCGGTCGAGATCGTGCGCCGTACCCGCGCGGCGGTCGGGTCCGACTTCATCATCGTATTCCGGTTGTCCATGGCCGAACTGGTCGAGGGCGGGCAGACGTTCGATGAAATCGTCACGCTGGCAAAGGAACTCGAAGCCGCTGGCGCCAGCATTCTGAATACCGATATCGGCTGGCACGAGGCGCGGGTGCCGACCATCGTCACCTCGGTTCCGCGCGCGGCCTTCGTCGAATTCACCGCGAAGATCACCGAGCAGGTGAACATTCCGGTCTGCGCGTCCAACCGGATCAATATGCCCGAAATCGCCGAGGAGATACTCACTCGCGGTGACGCACAACTGGTTTCGCTGGCGCGGCCGTTTCTCACCGATCCGGAATGGGTGAACAAGGCGCAGGCGAACCGGGTCGACGAGATCAATACCTGTATCGCGTGCAATCAGGCGTGCCTGGACCACGCCTTCCAGCACAAGACGGTCTCATGTCTGTTGAACCCGCGGGCAGGTCATGAAACCGAACTGAAGCTGCTGCCGACTCGGCGCACCAAGCGCGTCGCGGTGGTCGGCGCGGGACCGGCCGGACTTTCGGCCGCGGTGAATCTCGCCGAACGTGGGCACCGGGTCGACCTTTTCGAGGCCGACGACAAGATCGGCGGGCAATTCGATCTTGCCCGGCGTATTCCGGGCAAGGAGGAGTTCACCGAATCGATCCGCTACTACACCAGGATGCTCGAGGTCACCGGCGTGACCCTGCACCTGAACAAGCGGGTCACCGCGGCCGAGTTGCTGGAGGCGCGCTACGACGAGATCGTGTTGGCCACCGGTGTACGTCCGCGTATTCCGAATATTCCCGGCATCGACCATCCGATGGTGCTGTCCTATGCCGAACTGGTGCGCGAGGAGCGACCGGTCGGCAAACGCGTCGCGGTCATCGGTGCGGGCGGCATCGGCTACGACGTGAGCGAATTCCTCACCGTCGAAGGACATCCCACCCTCAAGCTCGACGAGTGGAAAGAAGAGTGGGGCGTCGACTCCGCCGACGAGCAGGTCCGCGGCCAGCTCGCCGAGCCCAGGCCCGCCCCCGCCGCCCGCGAAGTCGTACTGCTGCAACGCAAGTCGACCCCGTTCGGCAAGGATCTCGGCAAGACCTCCGGCTGGGTGCACCGCGCGGCACTGAAGGCGAAGGGCGTCGAGCACGTCGGCGGCGTCAACTACGAACGCATCGACGACAACGGCCTGCACATCAGCTTCGGCGAGAAACGCCAACGCCCCCAACTGATTCCGGTCGACAATGTCATCATCTGCGCGGGCCAGGAATCCGTACGCGAGCTCGAAGAGCCCCTGCGTGCCGCCGGCGCCGATATCCACCTGATCGGCGGCGCCGACCTGGCAGCCGAACTCGACGCCAAGCGCGCCATCGACCAGGGCACCCGCCTGGCAGCCCGCCTGTAACACCGGCTGGCGGGCGCGGCCCGCGACTCGGGGCGGGAACGGGTGGTGCGGCCATCTCACAGTCGTATCCCCTAGGCTCCTCTCGTGAGCCTGCCCTCTCCTACCTCCGAAAATCGCGCGGTCGTTACCGGCGCCTCGTCCGGCATCGGCACCGCGCTCGCCGCCGAGCTCGCCGCTCGCGGGTATTCGTTGATCCTGGTTGCGCGGCGCGGTGAGGTGTTGACCGAACTCGCCCAGCGGCTGACGTCGGCGCATGGGATCACCGCGGAGGTGCGGGCGGTCGATCTGGCCGACCGGACGGCGCGGGGGCCACTGGTCGAGGAATTGGCGGCGCGCGATATTTCGATTCTGTGCAATAACGCCGGCATCGCGACCTTCGGTGCGGTCGCCGAATTGGATCCGGCGTATGAGCGGGCCCAGATGGAGCTCAATGCCGTCGCGGTGCACGACCTCACCTTGGCCGTACTGCCCGGCATGATCGCACGAGGTGCCGGAGGCATCCTGATCAGCGGTTCGGCGGCGGGCAATATGCCGATTCCGAACAATGCGACATATGCGGCGAGCAAGGCCTTCGCCAATACCTTCTCCGAATCGCTGCGCGGCGAATTGAAGGGTTCCGGCGTACACGTCACCCTGCTCGCCCCGGGCCCGGTCCGCACCGAAACCCCGGATCCGGCCGACGCGTCGATCGTCGACCGAATGGTGCCCGACTTCATGTGGGTCACCTCCGAGTACACGGCCAAGATCTCCATCGACGCCCTGGCCCGCAACAAGATGCGCGTGGTCCCCGGCCTGATCAGCAAGGGCATGAGCGTCGCGGGCCAATACGGCCCCCGTGCCCTCACCGCCCCGGTCGCCGGTGCGTTCTACCGGAAACTCGGCGGCTGAGCACCGAAAACGAGCTGGTCAGCAACCCGTCAGGAAACGTTTCGGGTGCGTCAAGGATCCGTCAGCATCCCCCATGATCAATAGGAACCCGGGTAGTCCTGAAATCGGCCCCGCATGCCAGAGAAAGCGGGGGCGCACCCAGGAGAATCACGTGACGCTGCTCGAAATCTTCCCGTCGTTACGATCGGGAATGCCTTCGCGCCTCGACTCCGCGGTCTGGCCGCGGGAGACCCATTACGACGGCGACGGCAGAATCACCCTCGGCGGGGTCGCCCTCGCCGATATCGCCGACCAGTACGGCACCGCGACCTATGTGCTCGACGAGCACGAGGTCCGTTCCCGCTGCCGCGCCTACAAGAAGGCCTTCCCGGAGGCCGAGATCATCTACGCGGGCAAGGCGATGATGATTCGCGCGGTCGCGGAATGGGTCAGCCAGGAAGGACTTTCGGTCGACGTATGCTCCGCCGGTGAACTCGCCATCGCCATGGCGGCCGGTGTCGATCCGAAGCGGATCATATTGCACGGCAACGGCAAAACTTTCGACGAACTCGAAGTCGCCGTGCGCAGCGGCGTCGGCCGGATCGTGGTCGATTCGCTGACCGAGATCACCCTGCTCTCCGCACTGGCCACCCGGCCGCAGCAAGTCCTGCTCCGACTGTCGCCCGGCATCGACGTGCACGGACATCCGGCCGTGCGAACCGGTGTGCTGGACCAGAAATTCGGTTTTCCGCTCGGTAGCGATCTGGCGGCAGAGGCGGTTGAACGCGTTATGCGCCAGCCGAACCTCGAGCTGATCGGTTTCCACTGCCACCTCGGTTCGCAGATTTACGATCCGGACCATTACGGCGAGGCGGTGCGCCGGATGATCGGCGAAATGGCAAGGGTCCGGGCGGATTACGGCCACATCCTCACCGATCTGGACCTCGGCGGCGGACATGCGGTCGCCTACCGCAGCGGCGACGCCGAAATGAATCTGACCGAACTCGCCGACATCATCGACGACGCACTGGACGCGGCCTGCGCCCGCCACCACTTCCCGCGCCCGAATATCGCTTTGGAACCGGGCCGCGCCATCGTCGCGCGCGCCGGGGTCACGCTCTATCGCGTGCTGTCGGTCAAGCACATCGACGGCGGCCGAACTTATGTCACCGTCGACGGCGGTATGGGCGATAACGCCCGCGTCGCGCTCTACGGCGCGAATTACGAAGTGGTCGTCGCCAATCGGCATCCCTGCGGCCCGCAGATGATCGCGACGGTGGCGGGTCGCTACTGCGAGGCGGGCGATGTGCTGGCCACCGATATCCGACTCCCGGCCGACCTGCGCCCCGGCGAGGTGCTTGCGGTGCCGTGCACCGGCGCCTACCACCACAGTCTCGCCTCGTCCTACAACAGCGTCGGTCGGCCACCGGTCATCGCGGTACGCGACGGGCGCGCCCGCCAACTGGTCCGCCGGGAAACCACCGACGATCTACTCGCCCGCGATATCGGCAACTGACACGTGCCGAAGCGCCGCCGTTCTCACGCCTGTCCGGCGGCGTGCTCGATGAACCGACCGAGCAGGTCGTGCAACTGTCGGCGTTCGGCTTCCGAGAGCGGCGCGAGCAATTCGACCACCGCCGCATCGGCGGTGCGATTGGCGGCGTCGAGCCGTTCCCGCCCGCTCGGCGTGATGTGTACGGCATAGCTACGCCGATCCCGCTCATCCTTGCGGCGCTCCGCGAGACCCTGCCGCTCCAGCTCATCGATGATGTAAACCATCGACGACTTGTCCAACTGCAGCCGGTCGACCAGCGCGCGTTGACTCAGCGGCCCCACCTCCGCGAGACAGCCGAGCACACCGAGATGGCGCAGCTCGAGCTGCTGTTCCCGCAGTGCACGATTGGCCGCCGCGCGCGCATAGCGGTGTGCGAGATAGAGCTGACCACCGATCTGGGTGCCGAGCCGTTCCGAAGTTTCCGCCACGGACAAACTATATCCGATGACAGATCGTCTGAATTCAGATAGTTTTATTTCATGAAGATTGTCATCGTGGGGGCCGGGCTGGCCGGCCCCCTGCTCGCCCAGGGCCTCAATCGCAACGGAATCACCGTCGAGCTCTACGAACGCGAAGGCACGGGCCGGCACAGCCAGGGCTATCGCATCAGCATCGATCCGGAGGGCGACCTCGCACTGCGCGCCTGTCTGCCGCCGGACCGCTACGAACGAATCCACGTCACCGCGGGCAAGCGCGGCACGGGCGTGCGATTCCTCGACCCGCAACTGCGCGTCGTCCGCGAAATGCTGGTGCCGCCGACGGCCGATGAGGACGTGCGCGGACGACACCTGACCGTCGACCGGCTCACACTGCGCAAGATCCTGCTCACCGGCATAGACGTCCACCACGGCGCATCCTTCCAACGCTTCGAACTGCTCGACGACGGCCGGGTCCGGACCTACTTCGACAACGGGACGGTCACCGATGCCGATCTGCTGGTCGCCGCCGACGGCACCCATTCCCGCATCCGTGCCCAATGGCTGCCGGATGCCGAGGTAATCGAGACCGGCCAGGCGGAGATCTACGGCAAGACAGCACTGACCGACGAGATCCGCACGCTGACCCCCGACGCGGCGCTCGACGGATTCAGCGTCGTCGCCGGCGACGACGGCCGGTTCATGTCACTGGCCGCGCACGAATTCGCCTCCGGCGACGGCGACGACTACGTCATGTGGGTGGTCGCCGCGCCGACCGCACTGGTTCCGGCCGACCTGTCCGCCATGGATAAGCCGCGGCTGCAGAAGATCGCCGCGGAACTCATCGCCGACTGGCCCGAGAATCTCACCGCACTCGTGCGCCACGCCGATCCCGAATCCGTCCAGAACACCACGATCCGGACGGCAAAACCGTTGTCGCCCTGGGAAACCGGGCCGGTCACGCTGATGGGCGACGCCATCCACACGATGATCCCGGCCGGGAGCAGCGCAGGGACGGCCCTGCGCGACGCCGCCCTGCTCTGCCGCCGCATTACCGAGCGGACCGGTTCGCTACGCGACGCGGTGCACGCCTACGAGACCGAAATGCTCGATTACGGTTTCGCGATGGTGGAACGCTCGCTGCGCAGCGTTACCTGATCCTCACTGCGGTCCGCGCAGCTTCTCGGCCGTCCGCACCGCGGTGAGCGCATTGAGACGGCCGAAGCCGTATTTGTCACTGTGCCCGTCCGCGCCGTACGCACCGTGTTGCGGATCGATCATGTCGCACGACTGCTTCAGCAGATCCTTGACCTCGCTCGACGTGAGATCCGGATGTACCGACAAGACCAATGCCACGACACCGGCCGCCCCCGGGCATGCGCTCGACGTGCCGCCGAAGCTATTGGTGAAGTTGCCCGCGGCATCACCGTCGTCGGTCGTGCCGACGTTGTATCCGGCGAGACCGTGCCGATCGACGGTCCAGATGCCAGTGGTCAGTGGGTCGGGGTGATGGAACGATGGATGTCCCAGATCGCTACTCGGGAAGGCACACCACACCGCCTTGCCGAAATCGCTGTAGACACTGCGCTTGCCGGTGTCATTGCAGGCCGCGACCGCGATGACCTTCGGAAAACTCGCGTAGCCGTCGTTCTCGACGTGCTCGTTGCCGTTGCCCGCCGCGAACAGCACGACGCACCCCTTGCCATTGCGTCCGTTCGTCACCGCGTGCTCGATCGCCAGCCGGGTGCTTGCCGGTAGCGGCACGACCTGGTTGTGCGCCGGATCGTCCGGCCGGAACCAGAGTCCGTCGGCCGGACCCCAACTGCACGAGATGACATCGGCACCGTGGTCGGCGGCCCATTTGAAGGCGCGCGCCTCGGCCTGCGAGCCGAGCTCGGAGGCGAGCCGAATCGGCATCAGCCGGGCCTCGGGAGCCACCCCGGAAGCACCGAGGGTGCCATTGGCACAGGCCACGCCCGCGCATGCGGTGCCGTGATTGTCGCCATCCCGAGGGCCGGTCCCGAGCGTATCGCGCGGGCGCGGATCGTTGGTCTGCCCGGTCGCGTCGCGCGGTGCGACCACCTTGCCCACCCCGGCGAACTCGGGGTGGTCGATATCGACACCGTCGTCGATCAGCGCGATCGTCGCCCCGCGACCGCGCGTTATCTCGTGGGCCGCTTCGATATTCGCGTGCGCCTTGATCGTGACACCGCCGATGGTCGTCGCCTTCAGATGCCACTGCTGCGGGAAGATCGTCTTGCGGGCGCGCCGCCGGATCAACTCGGGATGACAGTACTCGACATCGTCGCGGCCGAGCAGCCCGTTCGCGATATCGAATACCTGCTGGCCGGTCCCCTCTGGCGCGGCGGTGAAGTAGGCGTTGACGGCGTAGTCCACGGTCTCCTTGATCCGCAGACCGGCCTCGTCGAGCGCCGCCCGGCACTGCTCGGGATCGGCGTCATCGGTGAACTTCACGAAGACGTTCTCGGTGTACAGCACGGGCTCGCCAGCTACCGGATCCACGAGTACATGACCGGCGAAACGCACCTCGGGTGCGGCGGCGAGCACGGATTTGCGCCGGGCGACCGACCGCGAATCGGGCGGCACCCGATATACCCGCACACCCGCCTCCGGATAGGACACCACGAGTGCCGCGTCGTCCAGCTCGCCGCTCAGCGCGGTGCGGACCGACCCGACGGAGCGGGGCAGCGGGCGTCTGTCCTGGGTTCGGACCGCGATCAGGTCCGGGCTTTGTTCCAATCGGAAACCGGGATCGTTCTTGGTCCCGAAATTTGCGGTAGGCATGACAACTCCTTATCCTCGACCGCCCGAACACCACCGCAAAATTAGCGCTGACCTGGGCTGATGTATCGAGTACCGACTACTCGAAAATCCGGACCGCGGCAGCGGCTGGTCCGGGAGTGCCGCTCGCACTCAGCGCTTGCGGGTGCCGAAAATGCTGCGGCTGATCTCGCGCCCCGCGGCGGTCGCGGCCGAACGCAGGAAGCTCTTCACCGCCGGGTTTCTCATGATGCGCTCGGCGGCGGATTCCGCCTCGGGTGCGGCCTTAGAACGCCCCGGCGCCGAGGCCGGCTCCGCTTCCCGCGGTGCCGCGGCGACCTTCGCGGCCAAGATCTCGTAGGCCGACTCACGATCGATGGTCCGGCCGTACTTCGCGGCCAGCGCGCTGGACAGCGCCCACGACTTGATCTGCTCCGCGCCGATGGTGTCCATCAGCGAGCGCGGCGGCGCAATCCTGGTCCATGCCACGGGAGTCGGGGCGCCCTGCTCGGAGAGCACCGTCACGATCGCCTCACCGGTCCCCAACGAGGTGAGCGCCTGCTCCAGGTCGTAGACAGCGGTCTTCGGATAGGTGCGCACCGTCTTGGACAATGCCTTCTGATCGTCGGGGGTGAAGGCACGCAGCGCATGCTGAATGCGCGCACCCAGTTGGGAGAGCACCGAATTCGGGATATCGGTGGGCAGCTGGGTACAGAAGAAGACGCCGACGCCCTTGGACCGGATCAGCTTGACCGTCTGCTCCACCTGCTCCAGGAATGCCTTCGAGGCATCCGCGAACAGTAGGTGCGCCTCGTCGAAAATGAAGACCAGCTTGGGCTTTTCGACATCGCCGACCTCGGGCAGCGTCTGGAACAGATCGGCGAGCACCCACATCAGGAAGGTCGAGAACAGCACCGGCCGCGCGGCCTGCGCACCGAGTTCGAACAGCGTGATCACGCCCTGACCGCCCGCCATGCGCAGCAGGTCGGGCGGATCCAGTTCGGGTTCACCGAAGAAGGTGTCACCGCCATCGGCCTCGAGATTCGCCAGCGCGCGCAGGATCACCCCGGCCGTCGCCGCCGAAACCCCGCCGATGCCCTCCAGATCTTTCTTGCCCTCCGGGCTGGTGAGATGGGTGATGACCGCACGCAGATCCTTCAGATCCAGCAGACCGAGGCCCGCCTTATCCGCCCAGTGGAAAATCAGCCCGAGCGTGGACTCCTGAGTTTCGTTGAGCCCCAACACCTTACTGAGCAGCACCGGACCGAATGCGGTGATGGTCGCGCGGATCGGCACACCGATACCGCCGGTGCCGAGCGAGACGAATTCGGTCGGATAGCCGGTCGGCGCCCAGTCGGGCGCACCGGTCTCGGCCGCCCTGGCGGTGAGCTTCTCATTCGCCTCCCCCCGCCGCGCGAGCCCGGACAGGTCACCCTTGATATCGGCGAGCACCACCGGAACCCCGGCCCGCGACAGCTGTTCGGCGATGCCCTGCAGCGTTTTCGTCTTGCCGGTACCGGTCGCACCGGCGACCAGTCCGTGCCGGTTCATGGTGCGCATCGGAATCCGCACGCGCGCAGTCGGATCCGCGATACCGTCCACGACAACAGTGCCCAATTCCAGTGCGGCTCCGTCGAAGGCGTACCCGGCAGCGATCCCTTGCGCCACCGATCGTTCCGCGGCCTGCGCGGTGTCGTCCGCCGTCAACCGCGCGGATTCCGTCGCGGCCGCGGTCTGCGCCGCCGCGGCGGCCCTGGACTGTGCGGCCTCGGCCTGTGCCACCGCATTCGCCGCATTCGGATCCGCGGTCGCGGCGGCCGCCTCCTGCTCGGCCAACTCGCGCTCGGCGGCCTCGGCCGCGGCGGCGGCCGCCGCGGCCACGCGCGCTGCCTCCTCGGCCGCTTTCCGTGCCGCGGCCGCCTTCTCCTGCGGGGTTGGCCCGCCCGTCTCCCGACCACCACCCCGCATCGAATCGCTTCGCGATCCTGCGTTCATCGCGTCCTCCGTCCGGGTCTGACCCTCACTGCTTCCGCAGTGTTAGCTGTCGTGCCGAAAACGCATACGCCGATCCTCCGCAAACTCTATCGCCGCTGCTCCGACGGAGACGGCTCAACCCACTGGTGACCTGCACTCCTAGGCAAACAGCACCGGCACAACCACCGTTCGCGGCCCGTCTCGCATCCGAGTGGCCGAACCGCCTGCGACGCAGTCGCGAGTCTCGGCCGCTCGCATGCGGGGCTCACCCGGCACCCGACCGCCGCCCCCTCATCGAATCGCTACGCGATGCTGATATTCGGGGGCCGCGAACACGCGATGCCACGGGCATCCCGGACAAACAGGGCTAATGTTGCGGGGTGTCCGACAAATACGTGGTGTGGATGGATTGTGAGATGACCGGCCTGCGCCTCGACAGCGACAAGCTGATCGAGGTGGCCGCGCTCGTGACCGACAGCGACCTCAATATTCTCGGTGACGGCGTGGATATCGTCATCCACGCCGACGACGCGGCCTTGGCCGCCATGCCGCAGGTGGTCGCCGATATGCACGCACGTTCGGGACTTACCGAGGAAGTGCGCCGTTCCACGGTCACCCTCGCCGACGCCGAGCAGCAGGTGCTCGACTACATCCGCGAATACGCCCCGGCCGCGGGCACGGTCCCGCTGGCGGGCAACTCCATCGCAACCGACCGCGGCTTCATCGCCCGCGATATGCCCGCACTCGATGCGCATCTGCACTACCGGATGATCGATGTGAGTTCCATCAAAGAGCTGTGCCGCCGCTGGTACCCGCGCATCTACTTCGGGCAGCCGGAGAAGGGCCTGACCCACCGTGCGCTGGCCGATATCAAGGAATCCATCCGCGAATTGGAGTACTACCGGCGCACGGCCTTCGTCGCCGCACCCGGCCCTTCCACCGCGGAAATTACCGCCGTCGCGGACGAACTGAGCGGTGGCGCCGATTCGGCCGAGCAAAGCTCCACGTCAGAAACCGATTAGGGACTCGAGGGGTTGACAGGCTAATATCGACCGCGCTGGTGATTCACCGGCGATGGTGAGTGTAGTTCAGTTGGTAGAGCACCAGGTTGTGATCCTGGCTGTCGCGGGTTCGAGTCCCGTCACTCACCCCAAGCGTCGCGGTGCGCGAACCATCCCTCCGGGGGCGGTTCGCGCACTATGACCAGCAGATTCTTCATTGTCGATATGCCGAACTCCGTGGATTCTCGGCGATTACCAACTTCTCGCAGATGCTCGCCAACCCCCGACCAGTTGGCTGCTATTTCACCTGCCCGTGATCACGGCTGGCCGCTGGCGAACGCCTGTACGGCGTCTAGGAACTCCGGGCCGCCCATCGCGTATCCGCCGACGGTGCCACCGATCAGCACACCCACGGGAATGCTGATCCCCCATATCAGGGGCAAGCATGCCCCGAGGAGCCCGCCCACGATGGCACCGCCGACGACGCCAGGCAGGTTCTTGTCGATCTGCTCCCGGAGCCGGTCGGAGGAGCTGATGTCATTCAGCTGCGCAATATCTTCTGCCGTCGGCGTCAGCGTCAGGGTGCGGCCGTCCGCACCGATGTGCTGCGCAATCGCCATGGAACGACCGTCGATGTCGTATGTGTCCCCCGCAGTCACCGCAGTCGGCTGCTCCGTTACAGCCGGCTCTGCATGGGCGGTTGCGGCGGTGATACCCACGGCCGAGATGGCCACGAAAACGGCAGCAGTGATCTTCTCGAACTTCATCCTTCGAATCCCTCCACTCAACTGCCCCTGATGGGCGGACGGAGTCAGACCTTAGGCGTCGAATTCAATGGTGTGTGGTACGCCACACGCAGTTCGAAGTCACTGCATCTCGTTTCCATGTGGCCGGCTGGCGGTAAACCCTGATGGCGGACCGATCCGAGCGCTTGTTGGGTCGCGGGGTTCGTTGGGTTCCGAAACGGTCGGTAGACGTTCAGCGATCACTCCTTCGGCCCGCCACCCTACGGGAGCGGCCCACCATCGGGGAGAACTCACGCATCTCGTCGACGGTGACGCGGTCGCTGATGCACTCGCATCGCAATTGCGTTGCGGGAAACCGGAATAGGACCGCCTCGTATGCGGCGCGCGCTCAGATCATGGCGGTCGCCATCGCCGCCGGGTGGGCATGGAAGCGCTCTGCACCAGCCGATTCGAGGCTGGGACCGCACTTGTCGGTGCCCTCACCTATCTTGGGCGCATCGTGATCGACCGGGAGGGAGAACGATGGGCTCGAATCCGAGTGCCACGCCGGAGGAACCGGCCTGGGAAAGCGCTTCTGTCGTGCGGGTTTTGCCCGCCGTCGCACCGCGCAAACTGAATAAGGTGCCGTTCGTGGAGCTGGCCGACGGACGCCTACAGGGCGTGGTGTCGAGTGGCTCCGATATCTCACGCGTGTACGTAGCGTCGGTGACCACGGGGACGCATGGGCTGAGCTGTAGCACCAATAACAACCGGCCGTGCGGCGGGTTGAACCAGGGGTGGGTCTGCAAGCATCTGGACGCACTCATCGAAGAAGCGGTGCTCCAGTACGGGCAGGACCGGGTGGCGCGGTTCCTGCGTGTCGAGGTCCCCGAGGGCACGCGACTCGCGCACTGCCTCAATGGAACTCGCGATCCGGCTCCGGCCGCCGTGGTGTTCAGCCGGTTCCTGCGGCATCTGACCTACCTGGAACTGCCGGGTAGCACGACGCCGATTCCGGAACTGCACTGGTTCCCGGCGGGGGTGGGTCGCTGATGCAGGCTGTACAACTGGCCGCGCTGGCGGTTACGCCGGACGGCGTCGCGGCGGCCATGGACGCGGTGGGCGGCTTCGATACCGCGCTGATCAACGGCTTCGCCCGGGTTTCCGAACCGCAGCGCGCGGCACTGGCGGCGCTGGCCGCCGCCGTGGCGGGTTCGCCACTGGCCGAGGCGGTTACGGCGGCGGTGTCGAAGGTGAGCACCGGGGCGATCGGCCCGGCCGAGCTGTCAGCGCTGGCCGCCGCCCGTGCCGCCCTGCTGGGCGCGGTGCACGACGCACTGGTCGACCAAGCCGATACAGCCATGGGCCGCAATCGATCCGAGTGGTCAACTGAACTGGATCAAGCCACCCCGAGCCCACTCGCGACGGGTTCCCGTGCCTGGCTGGGCGAACTGGCCATTGCCGGATGGCGCGGCGTGGACCAGGACCTGGTGGCGGCCGCGGATCAAACCGTAGAGTCGCTGCTGGCCGAACCCGCGCTGCGACGGCTGGCGATGCTGCTGGACGGCTTCACCGCCGAACTGGGCGCTTGCGCGCCGATCGCCACCATGGACCGGGTGCCCGCGCGACGCTGGGCCGATCTCTGGACGCGCGCACTGCTGCTGTCCTGGCGTGGCGCGGAATCCGCTGTAACCGAGTCGGTTTCGGGTCGGCTGCTGCCGCTGGGCGTGGACCTACACGAGCACGGGACCGCCGTACAGGCCCAGGTGCACGGCGTGCTGGAGGCCGCGGGCGCACCGGCCCGTCGGGTGCGGGTATCGGTGGCCGCCGCCAAGGTGGACACCATTGTGGGACCGGCGGTTTGGCAGTTGCTGGGCGCGCATCGGCAATTGCTCACCGCGCTGGCCGAGCAGCGCGCGCTGGAACTCACCGAGATGCCGCTGACGGCGACCGGTGACCTGCTGTGGGATGACGATCAGGCCGAGGCCGGGGATGCCGCCGATCCGTTCGTCACCGCCACCGTGCAACTGCCGCATGCGCAGGCCCCGGCCGTCGCGCCGCTGAATCGCGATCCGGTGCACATCGCCGAACCGGTTCTGCTCGAGGGGTATCGGTTCCGCGACCGTGCGCTGGAGTTGGGTGAGCAGCGGATTCGGGTGGAACTGGACGCGCTGCCGTCCGCCGGTCCGCTCACTGCGGCCGGGGTGACCGGCTCCAGCACCATGATCGGACTGCTGCGCTGGGATGCCGGTGGCTGGTCGGTGCGACCGCTGGCCGTGCGGCGCAAGGTCAAGAGCGCACTCACCGCCTTCCACAACGGTGCTTGGGCGCTCGGCCCGACCGATCCGAAAGTCGCCAAGGCACAGGCCAAGTCGGGCGATGCCGTGGCGGTGTTGCAAGAACGCGCGGGACGGTTGCTGCGCCAATGACTACAGCATCGCGAAGCGATTCCATGGGGGTGACGGGTGGGCCGAATCATGAGACGCGACGTCAGCTCCTGTACTGGCGTCTACTGGCCGGCATTTTCAATGCGGATCAGCAACCGACGCTGGAACAGGCGAGCGCGGGCATCGTCGACGATCTGGGGTTGCCGCTGGCCGTGCTCGATCCGGGCATTTCCATCGACAATGTGGTGCAACGCTACCCGGAGATGAAGACGGAGTTCGAAAGCCTCGACTTCTCCGAGACAGTTGACTCCACAGCCCAGACCGTGGACGCCACAGCCGAGGACGCCGAGAACGAGACCGAAGCCGCTTCGCCCCGGCCCGTCGGCGCGGCCGATGTCCGCACCGCCGCACTGGTTTCCAAGCTGCTGCTGAACGTCTTCGCCACCGGCTCCGGCCAGGTCAGCGCCACCCAGCTGGCGGGCTGGCAGTCCGATGCCACTTGGCTGCGCCGCTGCCTGGGCGAGGAGCAGGCCGGCGCCGTGCACGGCGTGCTCACCGGTCTGGAAGGCGAACTGGTGTCCCGCATGCGGCTGCGCGAAGTGCTGGCCGATCCGCACCTGGCCGCCCAGCTCACGCCGAGCATGTCGCTCATCGAACAACTGTTGCGTGACAAACACAATCTGTCCGGCGTGGCCCTGGCCAATGCCAAACGCCTCATCCGCCGCTACATCGATGAGGTCGCCGAAGTCCTGCGCACCCAGGTGCAACAGACCAGTGTCGGCATCGTCGACCGCTCGGTCCCGCCCAAGCGCATCCTGCGCAACCTGGACGTGGACCGGACCATCTGGAAGAACCTGCCCAACTGGAACCCCCGGGACGAGCGCCTCTACGTCGACCGGCTCTACTACCGCCAGACCGCCAAGCGCACCGTCCCTGCCCGCATGATCGTGGTGGTGGACCAGTCCGGTTCCATGGTCGACTCCATGGTGAACTGCACCATTCTGGCGTCGATCTTCGCGGGCCTGCCCAAGGTGGATGTACATCTCATCGCCTACGACACCCGCGCCCTGGATCTCACCCCGTGGGTGCACGACCCGTTCGAAGTACTGTTGCGCACCAATCTCGGCGGCGGCAACGACGGCCCGGTCGCCATGGCCATGGCCCAGCCCAAGATATCCGACCCGAAAAACACTGTGCTGGTGTGGATTTCAGACTTCTACGAGTTCGACCGCTCCCAGCCGCTGTTCGAGGCCATGGAGGCGGTGCACCGCTCCGGGGTGAAGCTCATCCCGGTCGGCTCGGTGAACAGCTCCGGCCACCAGAGCGTCAACCCGTGGTTCCGTGAACGGTTCAAAAACCTTGGCACCCCGGTGATTTCCGGACGCATCCAGAAGCTCGTGCACGAACTCAAGAACTTTCTCGACTAGGAGACCAGCCATCATGAACGACGTTTTGCGCGCCCCCGCCGAGGTCAAGTACGCCGAGGAACTGGATTGGCTGGAGTCCATCGACGACGGCCCGAAGCCGTTCGCGTGGCGGCTGAGCCCGAAGATGGTGCGGCTGTTCATTCTCGGCTCCGAACGTGCCGACGGATTGGACCGCGAGGTGGAGCAGAAGTGGTTCGGCGACCGTAGTTTCGTCGAGCGCAGCATCGTCACCCTGGCCTCGGACCGGGGTCTGCTGCTCATCGGTGATCCGGGTACCGGCAAGAGCTGGCTGGCCGAGCTGCTGGCCGCGGCCATCAGCCGCAATTCCACACTGGTGGTGCAGGGCACCGCCGGCACCACCGAGGACCACATCAAGTACTCGTGGAACATCTCCATGGTCATCGCCAAGGGACAGTCGAGGGAATCGATGATCCCGTCCCCGATCATGACCGCCATGGAGCAGGGCGTGATCGGCCGCTTCGAGGAGCTCACCCGCTCCACCAGCGACGTCCAGGACGCGCTGATCTCCATCCTGTCGGAGAAGTACGTCTCCATCCCCGAGCTCGACGACGACAATGTGGTGTTCGCGCAGCCGGGCTTCTCCATTATCGCCACCGCCAACAGCCGCGACCGGGGTGTGAACGACCTGTCCTCGGCGCTCAAGCGGCGCTTCAACTTCGTGCGCATTCCGGTGGTGTCCAATAAGAAGAGCGAGGCGGAGATCGTGCGTTTCCGCACCGCGGAACTGCTGCGCCGCCATTCCCTCGACCTGGAACTGCCACCCACACTGCTGGACATCCTGCTGGAGAGCTTCGCCGATCTGCGCGCCGCCGCGGCCGCCGCCACCAGCGACGACGACAAGCTGGAGTCGGCGCTGTCCACCGCCGAGCAGATCGGTGTGCTCGAGGACGCCATCCTGCACAGCCAGTTCTTCGGCGCGAAGGAATTGCGCGCCGAGACCCTCGCCGGTTCGCTGGTCGGATCCCTGGCCCGGCGCACGCCCGAGGACCTGGCCATTCTCAACAAGTACCTGCACGGCGTGGTCGAGCCGCGCACCAAAGACAAGAAGGGCAATGCCGCCTGGGGTGAATTCCTGGACGGCGGCCGGGCGGCGATTGCGAGGCTGTCGTGACCGTCTCCGATACCCGGTCCACGTCGAATACCTTTGCCGCGCTGCGGGATCAGTTGGCGGACGCGGCCGTCGCGTTCGCCGGGATGCCGGGGGCGGCGGGCCACATCCTGACGGGCATGGTCGACGATGTCGACCGGGCGCTGTCGGAGCGGCTGGAGATCTTCCCGGTCTGTCACCACTCACCCGCCTCTGGTCTGGCCATGGTGCGGCGGCTGCGCGAAAAGCAGCCGAGCGTCATCTATCTGGAACTGTGCGAAGACATGCGGCCGCTGCTGGACGAACTGCGCAACTGCCGGTTGCCGGTCGCCTTGCAGGCCTTCGCCACCGATATCGAGGGTTTCCCGGCGGAATGGGCGCCGCTGTCGGTGGTCGCGCCGATCACCGAATCATCGGCCGAGTACCAGGCCATCGCCTATGCGCTCGATACGCCGGGTGTCGAACTGGTGCTGGTGGATCGGTCCACCGATCACGTCTTCCAGTGGGCTCCCAAAGAGCCGGAGTCGGAAACACCTGCCGACGACGAGCCGCCCGAGGACGAGGGCCTGCACGGCGCCGCAGTCGGCATCGAAATCGGTGATCTGCGACCGCGTTTCGCCGAACTGGAAGAACACCTGCTGCACCACGGCAAGGTCCGGCATTGGTCGGAATGGTGGGACCAGTACGTGGAGCAGCCCCTCGTGGACGCCGATTACGACACCTACCGCCAGGTCATGGTGATGATCGGCAGCCTGTTCCGGCGGCTGCGGCGCGGCAGCACCGTCGAGGACGAGGACCGCGAGCGGTACATGTGGACCCGTATGCGGGAACACTTGGGCGCCAACAACATCGATCCAGAAAAGGTCTTGTACGTCTGCGGCGCGGCCCATGCGGCCAGCCCGGTCGAACAGTTCGGGCTGTATTCGGACGCGGCGTTCGAGATCTCGTCGCGCTCGGCCACCAAGTGGCACTACGGGCTGATCCCGTCCAGCCATTCCGCCATCGAGGCGCAGTTCGGGCTGGCCGGCGGCGCGGTGTCGATCGCGGCGGCCACCTGGGCGAAGGGATTGCGGCGCGGCAGATTGCAGTCGTTCCAGCTGGAGGGCCAGCAGGGAACGAAAAAGCGCGCGAAGAAACCGCCGCTGCTGCCGGCAGAAGCGGAAGCCGAAGTGATGGACCAGCTTTCGGGATTTCTGTCCCGGCCGCCCGTGCTGGACCCACTCGATGAGGCCGAACTGCTGGAATGGTCGGTGGATATCGTCCGGCTGGCCCGGCGCAACGGCTATCTGGCCAGCACCGCCGACGCCATCGCCATCTTCGAGACCTCGATCCTGCTGGCGGGCTTGCGCAATCGCGCCCGTCCGACGCCGTACGACTTCCAGGACGCGGCCGTCACCTGCCTCGAGAAGGACCGGGTGCCGGGGCGGCGCGATGTGCGGCGGCTGTGCGAAATCCTGCTGGGCGGCGACCGCATCGGCCAGGTCGGATACGCGGCGCTGCCACCGCTGGCCCGCGATGTGCTCGACCGGCTGGAACCACTGGGACTGGATCTGTCCAAGCGGACACTGCAACGCGCGCTGCTGGACCTGAAGGCGAATCCGGACCTGCGGCCGTGCTCGGATCTGCTGTGGCTGCTGCGCAGGTTGCTGCCACCGGACGCGCTGCGACCCATCATGGGCGCACGCGGATTGGGTGCGACCTCGATCCAGGAGAGCTGGGATATCGGGCTCGGCAAATACCAGCGCTCGCTGGTGGAGCTCGGCTACGAGGGCGTGTCGGTGGAGCAGGTGCTGGAGCAGCGCCTGCGGCGTGCGGTCGCCGCACCGGACACGACAGCGGCGGTGGCGCTGGGCGCGGTCGAGGACGCGCTGGTGTATCTGGGATCGGTCCGGCTCGCCGACGAGCTGGGCAATCGCGCGGTCGACCTCCTCGCCGCCGAGCGAACGGTCGACGACGCGCCCGTCGTGCTTCGGCGTATCCGGGTGCTGCTCAACTACTTCCGCTCCACCGAAGCCGGCCTGCCGGCGTGGTGCGAACGGTTCGTGACGGCCGGGTACGCGCACTACTGCACCCTGCTGCCCACCGCCTTCGCCGCCGAGGAGACCGGACCGGCGCAGGTGGCGGCCATGCTGGGCTTCCTGTTCGGGATGGAGAACCTGGCGCTGTCGCTGGGCTGCGATCACACCCAGCTGGAATTGGCGGTGCTGCAATCGCCCCCGGAGGCGCCGGCCAAGGTGGCCCTGCTGTGGGCGGCGCGGTTCCAGCTCGGCCTGCTGACCATGGCCGAGCTGCGCGAACGGTGCGACGGGATGCTGGCCAATCCCCTGGTGCTGCCGACGGTTCCGCAGTACGTGAGCGGTTTCGTGCAGGCCATCGACCCGGCTCCGGCATTGAAACCCTTTGTAGTGGAACTATTGTCGAAGGCCTTCGGCACACTGCCGGACACGGTGCTGCTGCCGTGGCTGCCGAAGCTCATCACCACCCTGAAGGATCAGGCGGGCGATCTGATCCCGGGACTGGTCCGCGAAGCGGGCCGCACCTTCCCCGGCGCACTGCCCGCCGTGGATGCTTTCGTGCCGCCCTGGTCCGTCGAATTCAGCACGGCCGCAACGCCGGTGGCCGCAGCACCGCGCGGGCCGGTCACCGAACTACTGGCCGCCCACCCCGCCGCCTGCAACGCGCTCGCCGGACTGCTCGGCATCAAGGGCGGCTGGCAGGAGGCCGGACCGGCCGGAAACCGCGAGGCAACCGGTTTGCTCGACCGCTTCCCCGCAACCGCCGCCGCACTGGCGGTGCAGCTCGGCGTGTCAGCCGCGCGGAGCTGACGCGGGCCGGCCGGTTCGTCCCCGAAATGAGCGGCCGGGCGGCCGCCGATGGCCCGGCCAAAACACCTGCCCCAGCCCCGTTTCAGCGAAAACGAAGGGTCAGTTCGAGCAGAACAGGCCTGACCTGCATATCCAAGTGGGCCTAACGCTTCACAACGCGAACCCTCTGACGGTCGAAGGGCCGGTGATTCGGATCGTGCACCCCGCTAGCGAGCAGGAAACCGGGGTTTCACGATTTGCATCAGGCCGGTTCTGTCTGCGAGGCGATGGCGGGCAGCGCCTCGAGGCTGAAGCGGACGGCCTCGGCGCCGTATTCGAACATCTGGCGCTCGTAGTCGCCGACCGCGCCGAGGAGGTCGCGGCCGCCGGTGAGGCAGCGGCGGAGCAGGTCGGCGTCGCGCAGGGCGGTATTGGCGCCGTTGCCGCCGGTCGGTGAGGTGGCGTGGATGGCGTCGCCGAGCAGCGTGACCGGACCGGGCGCCCAGCGTTCGCCGGGCTCGACCACCTGGATGGAGAGCAGGGTGCTGTTGTCCGGATCGGCCTGTTCGATCAGCGCCCGCAGGTCCGGGTGCCAGCCCGGCATCTTCGACAGCACGGCCTCCTGTGGGGTCGCGGTGCCGAGCGAGCCGTTCCGCGGCAGGATCATGGCCCAGCGCACGTAGTCGCGGATATCGGGCAGGGTCACCTCGGGTGCCAGCGCCTCGGCCGCCTCCTTCGGCGGGGTACGGAACCGCATAGCGCCGAGCAGCAGGCTCACCCCGTCTCCAGCGATCTTCGAACCGAACGCCCGAGACAGTCCGGCAAACCGCTCGGTCAGCGGTGTGCGGCCGATGACGAACCGGACCCCGGTGTCGGTCGGGGTGGTCTGCGGGGACAGCACCGATCGGACGGCGGAGCCGACGCCGTCGGCGCCGACGAGCAGGTCTGCCGTTGCCGGGTCGCGGTCGGCGAACCGCGCTTCGACCTGGCCGTCCGCCAGCAGGTCGTAGCCGGTCAGCGCGGCCCCGGTGTGCACCGGCAGGCCGGTGAGCAGCAGGTGGCGGAGCACATGCCGGTCGACCACGATCCCGGTCCGGCCGGGGCCGAGCTCACCGACCTGGTTGAGCTGTGGGTCCAGGATCAGCCGCTCGCCGTAGGCGTCGCCGACAATGGCGTCCAGCAGCGGGTGCCAGCGCTGCGGCAGGCAGCCGCGCAGCGCCTCGAAGCCCACCGGGTTCAGCACCAGCCGGTAGCCCTGGAACCGGGCGGTGATCGCCGGGTCCCGCTCGTACACCTCGGCCTCGATCCCTGCCCCACGCAGGCCCTGCGCCAGGCACAGGCCACCAAGACCGGCTCCGGCAACGCATACTCGCACCACACACCTCCATACGAACTTAGTTCTACCATAACGAACTATGTTCTACTTGACGAACTAAGTTCGCGTCAAGCTATAGTGGCCAGCATGCCAGCCGATCCCCGACAACGCCGAGCGGCTCGTCACGCCCAATCCACCGAGGACGCCGCGGCGTCCTCACCCCGCAAGGAGCCCATCACGGTCGCCCGGATCACCGATGCCGCGCTGGAGGTCGTCGCCACCGAGGGTTACGACGCGCTGACCATCCGCCGGGTCGCCGCGGTGCTCGGCACCGGGCCCTCGTCGCTGTACGCACACATCGTCAACAAGGACGACATCGACGATCTGCTGGTCGGCAGGCTCAGTGCCGAGATCGCGCTTCCCGAACCGGACCCGGCCACGTGGCGCAGGCAACTCCTCGACGTGTTCACGCAGATCCGCGACCAGTACCTGAAATACCCCGGGGTCTCGCGCGCTGCACTGGCCATGGCCCCCACCAACCTCGAGACGCTGCGAGTCAGGGAGGGGATGTTCGCGATCCTGCTCGCGGGCGGAATCGAACCGCGGACCGCCGCCTGGGCGCTGGACGCGCTATCCCTCTATGTCAGCGCCTACGCCCTGGAGCAGTCGCTGGTCCAGAATCGGCGGAAACACCCGGATCAGGAGTGGGTCGTCAGCCGCGCGGAGCTGGAGCGCCGGTTCACCGCGCTGCCCGCCGACACGTTTCCGCAGACCCGGCGCTATGCCGTCGAGCTGACCTCCGGCACCGGGCCCGACCGGTTCGCGTTCACTCTCGGCCTGATCATGGACAACCTCAGCCCGTCAGCTTGACTGGTCAACCACCGCAATGTGTTCGCGCAATGCCACACAATAGGCAATCCGCAGCTCGATGACGTGCGGATTTCCTATTCAGTGGGCCTAACGCTCCACAACCCCAACACCCTGACGGCCGATGGACCAGAGATTCGGATCAGGCCGATAGTCGTTCGACAGTTGAAAACCATGGCTTGGCTTCTGATTTACCGATTTATCGGCGATCGACGCTCTGCTGGCGCATCGAGACCACCCGCGCACCCCAAAGCGTCAACTCGGTTCGTTCAGATCGGATGTGTGCGGCTCCGTTGCGGTGCCCGCGGCAGGTGCGAGACCAGGAAATTCGGATGACAGCGATCGGATAGGCGGGTTAGCGTCGCCGCGTGAATCGCCATTGGATTCTGGTCCAACGACCGGTAGGCATGGTTGACGACAGTAGCTTCGAGCTCAGGGGCGGCGCTGTCCCGACCCCCGGCCCGGAAGAGGCACTCGTCAGGGTGGTCTGGCTGGCTTTCGATCCAACTCAACGTGGCTGGCTCAATGATGGCCCGAACTACCTGGATCCAGTGCCACTCGGTGCGGTGATGCGCGCCGGTGGCGTCGGGCAGGTGGTGGCATCCCGCAACGCCGACTACGCAGTGGGAGACTGGGTTTGCGGGATGGTCGGATGGCAGGACTACGCGATTGCCTCGGGCCAGGGGCTGCTGGGACTGAATGTCGTTCCGCCAGGCATCGACCCCAAGGCGATGCTCGGCATCTTCGGCGCGACCGGACTTACCGCTTACTTCGGCATGATCGATATCGGCAGACCGTCGGCCGGGGATACCGTGCTGGTGTCCGGAGCCGCTGGCGCGACGGGTTCCATCGCGGGCCAGATCGCGAAAGCGCTGGGATGCAGGGTGATCGGGATCGCGGGCGGAACCGCCAAGTGCACCTGGGTCACCGAGGTCGCCCGGTTCGATGCCTGCATCGACTATAAGGCCGACGACGTCGAGGCGCGGTTGCACGAATTGGCTCCCGATGGCATCCAGGTGTTTTTCGACAACGTAGGCGGCGCCATCCTGGACGCCGGGCTGGCGAATATCGCCGAGCGAGCTCGAATCGTGCTCTGCGGCGCCATCTCTTCCGGCTACGAGGCGGGCGAACCGCCTCCTGGACCACGCAACTACATGCAGCTCGGACTCAAGCGGGCACGGATGGAGGGGTTCATCTTTCTGGACTACCTCGACCGATTCCCAGAGGCATTCGGCCGACTACACGAATGGATGATCCAGGGCCACATCGTGTACGCCGAAGATGTGCAGGAAGGCCTCGAACTCGCGCCAGCCATGCTGCGTGGCCTCTTCGAAGGGCGCAACCTCGGCAAACAACTGCTCCGCATCGCACCCACCCCACTGACGAAGCCCTGACCTCGCTCGAACCGACCCACAATCTTGGCGGCGTCGTCGCGGCCGGGAACTCGGCGGTAAGTCTCATGCTGAATCCGGTAGCAGTGTCACGCATTCGGTGGCGGAATCCGCCGATGGGCGTGCCGTCTCGTAGTCGTCCGACTGCGATGATTTGGTACGGGTACGCCGAATCGGGTGTTGATCGGAGGGATCGGGTGTCGTGGTAGTCGATGAACATTCGCTCGCGATGGGAGATCCGCCGGTGGTTTCGACGACTTCCTGCCAACCGTTGGGCCCGGGGCGAATGATCCAGTGATCCGGACAGACCTCGAGGAGCGGCGGCTCATCGCTGGTGACGACGTAGTCGTTCCACCAGCGGACGAACGCCTGCACCGATCCGGTGTTGATATCGAGGTCAATGGTGCTATGTGTACGGTGCCCGGCCGAAAGTCCGGCAAGCGCTCTGGTTGCAATCGCCGACGCGCGGAGTTGGCGATGCAGGAGCGATTCGATCCGCTCATGTCCGAGCGCGAGCTTGCGTTCGACGATGCCGACACGCGCGGTCGCCAGTTCCCCGGCGGCTGCGTCGATCCCGAGCATGGATAGCACTTTCCGGGCTCGTCGCGTTTCCCATGCTAGGACCTCGCTGCGCGATACCGATCGTCGGCCGATCGTGGTGACGATATCGAGTTCGGTATCTGGTTGATCCAGCATGAACTTCCCCTGGCCCAGACGCGCCGAGCGCCACGCCCAACCTCGCGATTCGCGGCTGTTTGGGCATTTCTGGATCGGGTGTCGACTGGTGTGCTTGTTCCCCCGAGCCTTCACGCTGCCTACAGTGGAGCAGCGGCCAAGCTCCTGTTTGTTCGAGCATCGCAAAGAATGGCGCGCAGCACCCGACATTCGGCGTGAGCGAGCGTTTACCTCCCGCCTGCCCGGAGCGTGCCGGGCCCTGGAGCCCCTGGATGGCTCGGCCACAAGCAACGATCAACCACCGCAATATGTTCGTGCAATGCCATAAATAGCGAGGACGCAGATGACCTGCGGCTTCGCTGTTCGGTGGGCCTAATGGCCCGCGGCGCGCCCCTGGCACACGACCACTCACATCCGCCGAGTACCTACCGGCGTGATTCGAATCGCCGGCCCTGCGACCGTCAGCGGGTTCGGGTTGTGACGCCAGGTCGTAGGCGGCAAGAAAGCACGCCATCGACCCGATCAGACGTTCACCAACCGCGTTCGACGCACGATACTTCGCATCGGCTGCCGCCGATGCGGTGCGGAACGAGTGGCACGAAATCCCCCTGGACAGTACGCTTCTCGAGGTTGCAGCAGTGGTTCGGCGACCGAAAAGCAGGGATGCGCTGAAGACCGCGTCCCCAGAACAGCACACACGAACATCTGGAGCTCCATTCGTGAGTACGCCACAGTCCCGACTGGAAACCCCGGCCTGTCCGGTCGTCCACGGCTCGCCGATGGCTACCGAAGGTCCGAAGGTGTCGCTGTACTCGCCGGAATTCGCCGCGGATCCGCACCGTGTTTACGACGAAATGCGAAGACAATACGGCTCTTTGGCTCCGGTTGAACTGGCGCCGGGCGTGCCGGCCACGTTGGTGGTCGGGTATGACACCGCGCTGCGGATCCTCAACGATCCCGAGCGCTTCCCTGTCGATCCGCGCACCTGGCAGCAGAACATCCCGGCCGACTGCCCCGTCCTGCCGCTTATGGAGTGGCGTCCCACCGGGAGTCGAAGCGACGGAGCGGTCCTCCAGCGCTACCGGCAGGCACTCACCATGAGTATCAACGCGGTAGATCTGTATGCTCTCGATGCCACCGTGGAGAAGATCGCCATCCCGCTGGTCAACACCTTTTGCCAGGCCGGTACAGCCGATCTGATCAGTCAATACGCGTTGCCACTCGCATTCGCGGTCACCGATGCTCTGCTGGGCTGCCCGCCCGAGATCGGACAGCGGATCGCCGCAGGCATGGCCGCGATGTTCGAGGGGATCGATGCCGAGGACGGCAACAAGATGATCGTCGAGGCGCTGCTGGAACTGGTGGCCCTCAAACGGACCCATCCTGGCAACGACATCACCTCGCTACTGCTGCGGCATCCGGCCGAACTCGACGAAC
>NZ_JBFAWD010000006.1:0-40302 GCF_040680135.1 Nocardia sp. NPDC052112
GTGGCGGGTGTGTTGTCGCTCGGGGATGCGGTGCGTTTGGTGACTGCTCGTGGTCGGTTGATGGCTGGGCTTGCGGTGGGTGGGGCCATGCTGGCAGTCGAGACCGGTACTGGCGGTGAGGTCGGTGCGGTGGTCGTCGGCTCGGTGACAGGCGTCGATGCTCTTGCCGCCGTGGGTGATTTGCCGGTGGGGGTTTCGGTGGCGGCGTTCAATGGGCCGGGTTCGGTGGTGGTGTCGGGTCCGGAGGCGGGGATCGCTGAACTCGAGGCACGGTGGGTTGGCCGCCGGATCAAGCGGCTGATGGTGAGTCACGGGTTTCATTCGGTGTTGATGGAGCCGATGCTCGGTGAGTTCGCCGCGGTGTGTGCGGAAGTCCGGTGGCAATACCCGCGGATTCCGATTGCGTCGAATGTGACCGGCCGGCTCGAGTCGGAGTTGTTGGCTGATCCGGGGTATTGGGTGCGGCAGGTGCGGGAGCCGGTGCGGTTCGCTGATGGTGTTGCTGCGTTGCGGGGGGTGGGTGGTGCTCGGTTTGTCGAGGTCGGTCCGGATGCGGTGCTGGCGGGTGTGATCGATGCGGAGGCGGTGGTTGCGACTCAGCGTCGGGGGCGTGGTCAGGTCGAAACTCTGGTTCGTGCGGTCGGTGAAATGTATTGTGCTGGTGTCGATGTCGACTGGGGTCGGTTCTTCGCTGGTCAGGGTGCGCGGCGGGTTGATCTGCCCGGCTATCCGTTCGAGCATCGACGCTATTGGCTCGACCCCCAACCAGCCCACGGCACCGGATTCGACCACCCGATCCTCACCAGCGAGACCGCGGTGGCGGGAACAGACGAGCATGTATTCGGCGGACGGATGTCCGTACAGACCCATCCGTGGATCGCCGATCACGTGTTGCTCGATGTGGTCGTCGTGCCGGGAACAGCATTCGTGGACATGGTGCTGCGGGCTGGCGAACACGTCGGCTGCGACTACCTCGACGAACTCACTTGCGAGGTGCCGCTGACCTTCGAAGCCGGTGAGACAGTGCAGATCCAGGTGACCGTGGGTCCCTCAGGGGAATCCGGTGCTCGGCCGGTCGCGGTGTATGCACGGCCCGACACCGATGACGCCGACTGGACCCGCCACGCCCGCGGATCGATCACCGCCGCGGATTCCGGCCTCGCCGCATTCGACGACCTCGCCACCTGGCCGCCGCCCGGTGCGCAGCCGATCGGCGTAGACGAGATCTACGCTCGATTGGCCCAAGTCGGGTTCGACTACGGCCCGACCTTCCGATGTGCGCAAGCGGCGTGGACTCGCGACGGCGACCTGTACATCGAGGTCGCCCTCGACCCCGGGATCCACCGCGATGCCACCGCCTACGGGCTGCATCCGGGCCTGTTCGACGCCGTGGTGCACGGCGGTGCGATGGTCTCCGTCGACGGCACCGGCAGCGGGCGAATGCTGTTCAGCTGGAACGGTGTTCGCCGCTACCAGGCCGGAGTGACAGCCCTGCGGGTACGAGTCGCCGACGGCGGCGAGTCGGCATGGACCATCACCGCGGTCGACGAATTCGGTGCACCGGTCGTGTCGATCGACAAACTCGTCTATCGCGCTGTCGACGCGCCACAGCTCACCAGCCCCAGCATCACCCGCAACGACGTGCTGTTCGAGTTGGACTGGGTTGGTGTGGAGTTACCGGTCGGGGTGGTGTCGTCGCCGGTGCGGTTGTTGGACGGTAGTGCGGGTGTCGTTTCGGTGTTGGGCGGAGTGCAGGATTTTCTTGCGGGGGAGTTGGATTCGTGTTTGGTGGTGTGGACGCGGGAGCAGGTCGGGGGTGTGTGGGGTTTGGTGCGGTCGGTGCGGGCGGAGTATCCCGGTCGGATTGTGCTGGTCGATACCGATGATCCGGAGCAGACGGATTGGGATGCGATTGTGGCGTCGGGGTATTGGCAGGTGTTGTGGCGTGAGGGTGGTGCGTTGGTGCCGCGGTTGGCACGTGTGCCCGCGCCGGTATCGGGGGAGATCGATTGGGGTGGCGGCACGGTGTTGATCACCGGTGGGACCGGTGGGGTGGGTTCGGTGTTGGCGCGGCATTTGGTGCAGGCACACGGGGTGCGGCATTTGGCGCTGTTGAGTCGCAGTGCTGACACCGCTGTTGCCGCCGCTGATCTACGCCACGGTGATCTTTCGCCGCAGACAACCGATGTTGATAGTGCCGGTGTCTATCGGCCGTTGGCGTGTGATGTGACAGACCGGGATGCGGTGGCGGCCGTGTTGGCTGTTATCGATCCGCCGGTGACGGCGGTGATCCATGCCGCTGGTGTGCTCGATGATGCGACTGTTGTGTCGTTGACGGTCGAGCAGTTCGAGCGGGTCTGGGCGCCGAAAGTGGAAGGTGCCAGAAATCTCGACGAGCTGACCCGTGGGTTGGATCTTTCGGCGTTCGTGATGTTTTCGTCGATAGCCGGAACGCTTGGTACGCCGGGGCAGGCGAATTATGCGGCGGCGAATGCGGAGTTGGATGCGTTGGCGCGGGACCGCCATGCGGCGGGACTGCCTGCGGTGTCGTTGGCGTGGGGTCCGTGGGCCGAGGCTGGGATGGCCGCTGGTCTGTCCCGGGCCGACCTCGCGCGCTGGCAGCGCCTCGGCGTGACGTCACTGGACACCGAATCCGCCCTGGCACTATTCGACACCGCACTGACGGCCCAGCAACCGGTACTGGTGGCAACACGGATCAACCCGGCTGTGCTGCGGACCGGATCCGGCCACGAGATGCTGCGAACTCTGACACCGCAAGTGCCGCAACGTGGTTCGGGACTCGCGGTGCGGCTGGCTGGCCTGGACGACGATGCGCGCGTGACAGCCGTGCTGGCGATGGTCGGTGAACATGTCGCGGTCGTCGCAAATGTCGACCGAGTGGATCCGGCAACGACATTCACCGGACTCGGGCTGGACTCACTCGCCGCTGTCGAATTGCGCAACCGGCTCGCGCAGTCCACCGGGCTGCGCTTGCCTTCCACGCTGGTCTTCGACTATCCGACGCCGAACGCTGTCGCGCAATATATTTCGGCCAACCTGGTGACCCGGTCGGCGCCGTCGCCGCTGGACCGGATCAGCGGTGCCCTCCAGCAAATCGAAACCATGCTCGGATCCCTGACGGACGAGACGGAACGAGAGTCGGTCCGCCGCACGCTGACTCGCCTCGAAAGCGATATGCGGGCGGGCCGGGCGGCGGCCGATCAAACGAGGTCCGAACTGGACTCGGTCACCGACGACGAACTATTCGATCTGGTCGATGAAGAGTTCGGAACGGGATGAAGGTGACGTGGTCGGCTCGGGGATGCGCCAGCCGTGGAGTCGGCCGCCCCCGGCCCGGCGCATGGCCGCGAATACCCGCCACGTCAGCAATGTCTTGGCGGACGCCGTTCGCTGGATGACGGGCCAGAACCGCTCGGCCACATACGAATCCGCGGCAGCGGTCGCCAACAACTTGCGAACCGGCGGTGGTGGTGCCGCCTGGCGGCTGTTGCGGTTGAACACCGCTTGCTGCGGCCACAACTGCCGCCGATGTCTGCGTTGGTACCGCCGCAATGCCGCATCCAGGCTGCCCGGTTCACCGCTGGCCAATGCGTCGGAAGTCGCGTCGGCCAGCCACTCGGCACCCTCGATCGCCCAACCGCAGCCGACCCCGCGCAGCGGGTCCGCGGCCAGTGCGGCATCGCCGACGAGTGCCAAACCCGGGCGAACGATCCGCCGCCGCGTCACATTGGGCCGGTCTTTCGTTCCGATGATGTCGGAAACCCGTTCTGCCCGTGACAGATCCGGCGGGTCGGGGAGTTCGGCGAACCGGCGCCGAAAGTAGTCCTCCCTACCCGCGAGCAGGTCGGACACACGCTGCTTGTCGACCAGCATCGATACGAGCGTGAGGCCGTCATCGGAGTTGATCAGGCCGAGCGCATCCGGTGGCATCAACCAGACCCGGAAGTTGCCCTCCGGAATCGGCACATTGCGGAAGTAGGCGAAGTAGCTGGCCCGCCGGTTCGGTGACAAACGCGCGGACAACGAAGCCGCCTCGGCGATACGGGAATTCACGCCGTCCGCACCGACCACCAGGCGTCCGCGCACTATCCGCTCCGCGCCATCGATGTGGGTGACCACACCGTCGATCCGCTCGCCCGACCGGTGCAGTTGCCGCACCTTGGCGCCGAGTACGAGGTCCACGCCGGGTGTTGCCGCAGCCATTTCACGGATGAGCGGGTCGAGTACCGATCGACGAAGAATGTAGCCGTGCCGACCGAGATCGGCGACGTCACTCTCGTGCGCCCAGCCGGCCGGCGTCCAGAACGAGGTGTGCATCCGAACGCCGCCCGCTGCCTCGATGGCGGTATCGAGCCCCAGCCGTTGCACCGCGGGTAGCGCGGTCGGCTGGATCAGATGTGTGCACAATCGCTTGTAGAAGGCCGGGTCACGGTGCGCTTCGAGCACGGCGACGCGAAAGCCCCTTCGTCCGAAGTTGATTGCGGCCGCACATCCCGCGAGACTGCCGCCGCCGACGACGACGTCGTACTCGTCGATCACAAGCGGTTCCTCTCCCGTCCGATGGCACTTGCTCGACTCTATGCCGAATCTTTGCTCCGGGCGTACTATCCGAGACGGATTCGAGAACCGGTGCAGGAAGGACACGTTCCGATGACGGTCACGGTCAGTATTCCGACGGTGCTGCGCTCCCACACCGGTGGCGAGAAGCGCATCGAAGCGTCGGGGGATACAGTCGGCGCGGTCATCGCCGACCTCGAATCCCGATACGGCAGCCTGCGGGGCCGCATCGTCACCGACGGAAAGTTGCACCGGTTCGTGAACGTCTATGTCGACGACAACGACATTCGGACCGAGCAAGGACTGGCAACGGCCGTCAGGGCGGGCTCGTCGGTGACCATCCTGTCCGCGATGGCGGGCGGCGCCTGACCCTACGCGGTCGCCGCGATCACGTCGATGGCGAGAATCAGGCCCAACACCACGGTCATCACCAGCGATGTGATCAGGAAAGTCCGCCGAACCCCCGGCATTTCCGCGGGTAGCGCGAAGATTCGCTTCGGCCACACCCACCAGGACTGGTACGCGAACGCACTACAGGCGATGACGAACAGCCCGAGCTTGACGCACATCAGGACGATCCACTCGGTGCTCGGCCCCGGGGTGTCGGTGGCGCGGCTGATGGCGAGGCCGGTTCCGGAGATCGCGATCAGCACGGCCAGCCGCAGAATCCTGCGCCGCGAGCCGCTGGCCATCAGCTGGCCGACCTCCTCGAACTCATCCGGATCGTCGGCGCGCAGCTGGAACTGCTGCACCACGACGATCGAATAGACCATGGCGCCGAACCAGGCGGCGAGCACAACGGTCTGGATAACAGCGAAGGTATTCGTCAGGGCCATCAATTGCCTCTCTCGGCTCTTCCGACCGGCGTCCTGGATCCGGATGGCGCTCAGCGCCGTTCGACCACCGTACTGGAGGTTTGGCTCCGAGTTCGCGGAGTTGTCGTCAGCGCAGGGCAGTTCCCTTGACGTAGTCGACCGACAAGCACATCCCGATCACCATCGCGCCGCGGAGGATCCTCGTTGTGGCGCAGTGGGGGCGGTCGTCCGCTTAGTGGCGGCCCGCAAGTGATCGTCGACAACTCCTCACCGAATTGTCGTATCGTCTGACGAAAGACCAGCACCGCAGCCCAGCCAGCGGTGTAACCGGCCGCCGCGGTCGAGGTCATCTGTGCGGCCGGGAGATCGGTTGGTCGACGAGTTCGGCACGGAATCGGGGCGATTCGACGATGGAGCTCGCCGCTGAATACGTTGCGAGCGTTCAGAAGCGGAGCAGCACCTTACTCGATGCTGTTGCATCCCTGGCCTTCTCGAATGCGGCGAGAGCTTCGGTGGCATCGTATTCAGCGGTGATGATCGGCTCGACGGCCAGCGAGCCATCGGCCAGCGCTCCGACGACCTGGTCGATTTCGTCGTTGAACCGGAATGAGCCGACGAGATCCAGTTCGCGGGTGATCGCGAGGGAGATCGGCACAGGCTGATCGCCGGTGGGCAACAAGCCGACCATTACGACTCGGCCGCCGCGCGCGGTGCCATGGATCGCCGATGCCAGGCCGGTGTGGTGACCGGAGCATTCGATGGTGATATCGGCTTCGGTCGCCGAAATCGCGTCGGTATCCTTCGCGTTGATCACCTGATCTGCACCGATCCGGCGCGCGATCGACAGTGGGTAATCCTGCAGGTCTACCGCGGTGATATGGGCCGCGCCGGCCCGTTTGAGCACGGCTACCACGAGAGTGCCGATCGGACCGGCGCCCACGACGAGGGCGGTTCGCCCGGTGACCTCCCCGGCTCGGGCAACTGCATGCCAGGCGACACTGGCAGGCTCGGCCAGAGCGGCGGTACGCAAATCCAGGTTGCCGGGCAGGGCACGCAACATGCGGGTGGGGACGGTCAGGTGTTCGATGAAGGTACCGTCCGAATGCGGGAAGCGGGCGGCGCTGCCGAGGTAGGTGCAGCCGGGCGAAATGTTCGGCCGGTCCGCCGGATACCGTGCGCTATCGCCACCCGGGGTGGCCGGGTGAATGGTGACCGGTGTCCCAGCGGCGGGCCCGCTGCCGTCCGCCGCGGCAATCAGTACAGTGCCGGATGCTTCGTGTCCGAGACGCATCGGTGCGCGCAGGATAGATTCGCCTGCCGCTCCGTGCTGCCAGTAGTGCAGATCGGATCCGCAGATGCCGCCGTAGGCGATGTCGAGCACCGCTTCGTCCGGCTTCGGTACCGCGACATCGACCTTTTCGACGCGCAGGTCCCCGGCCGCGTGCACGACGACAGCCAGTGCCGAGTTCGGCATGTCGGCGTGCGTGGGTTCTTTCGTAGGCATGCTCGATGTCCAATCAGGTTTTGCGGTGCCGGTTTTCATCGCGCGACAGGTTCGCCGACGGTCAGCAGGCCGAGTTCGTCGCGCCGCGGCATGCCCTCCCAGTCGCCGGGGACGGTGCATGCGAAGGCGCCGACGGTGACGGCGGTCTGCAGGCGTTCTGCGGACGGTTTCCCAGCCAGGCGTTCGGCCAGATAGCCGGCCACGAATCCATCCCCGGCACCTACCGAGTCGACCACGCTGACCGGGATGGCCGCGACAGTGTGGAGGATCCCGTCGATGTCGGCGATCGTCCCGCGGTCGCCGAGTTTGATGACGACTTCGGCCGGACCGAGGGTGCGCAGCCGTCGAATGAGTCCGACCGGTTCTGCGGCGCCCACGGCGATCGCGGCCTCGTCGGCTCCGGCGAAGACGATGTCCGACATCGCGATCAGCTGTCGATAGACCGGCCGCGCTTGCTCGGGTGACCACAGGGCGCCGCGATAGTTGAGATCGAAAGACACCGGAACACCGAGTGCCCTTGCCCGGCGCACACATTCGAGGGTGGTCTCGCGTGCGGAGTCGGACAGCGCGGGCGTGATGCCGGTGATATGCAGCAAAGTCGCTTCTTCCAGCCAATGCTCCGGGATGTCGGATATCGACAGTCGCGAGCCGGCACTGCCCGTGCGGTAATACCAGACCCGGGTCGTGGTCGCGGTCCGGCGTTCTTTCACCATGAGTCCCGTGGCGGCGTCGCGGTCGCGGATGATGCCGGCGGTGATGCCTTCGGCCCGGAGTTGGCGTTCGATGAGGTCACCCATGCTGTCGTGTCCGAGCCGACCGAACCAGGACACCTCGACGCCCAGCCTGCGCAAGGCGATCGCGACATTCGATTCGGCCCCGCCCATTCCCAGCTGCGCGGTCGGGGTGTGGGCGAGCGAACCGGTGCCGACCGCCCCGAACAGTGCCATCGTTTCACCGAAGGTCACCACGCTTCGACCCGTGACCGAGGCGCCACCCGTCATTGCTTCGCTATGCGATGCTGCGGTCATCGCGGCACTACTGCCACCGCGCCAGTGACCTCGGCGAGACGACGGCACCGTGTCGCGAGCGCGGCGAGATCCCCACCGCGCAGCGCGTCCCCGAGCAGCGGTCCGCCGAGGCTGACGGCACAGGCCCCCGCCGCGAGCCATTTCGGCACTGCGTCGATATCGATGCCGCCCGAGGGCACAACCTGGATGCCGGGGAACGGACCGCGCAGATGGGCTATGTAATCGGGTCCGACGGTGTTGGCGGGAAACAGTTTCACCGCGGTCGCACCGACGCTCCAGCCCGCCCACAATTCGGTGGGAGTGAAGCCACCAGGATAGATGGGAACACCCGAATCGACTGCGACAGAGATGATCTGGCGGTCGGTGATCGGGGTGACCAGGAATGCGGCGCCGAGGTCGATGGCGGCGCGGGCGTGTTCGACCGTCGTTACCGTGCCGACGCCGATCTCGACTCCCTCGGGCGCGGATTGCCGTAGGGCGCTCAGTGTTTCGAGCGTGTGAGGGGTGCTCAGGGTCAGCTCGATCGCGTGGACGCCGTTGTTGCCGAGCACTTCCACCACGGGGGCGTACCGGTCGGCGTGTTCGGCTCGCAGGACCGCGATAACGGATGAGTTCATGCGGCGACCTCCGGTCGGTCGGTGGCGTTGCGTGCGATGGTCAGATCGCGGTCGCGGGTCTCCGGTGCGAGCGTCGATGCGGTGACCACGGTGGCTGCCATGATCATCATGTAGACCGCGACCGGGATCCACGAGCCACCGAATGCCGAGACCAGCCCCGCGCACAGCAGCGGGGCGACGCCACCACCGAAGATCGAGGCGAATTCGCGGCCGAGCGTGACCCCGGAATAGCGGTAGTGGGATCCGAAGATTTCGGGGAAATAGCTCATGGTGACGCCGACCGCGCCCTGACAGGCAAGCATGAATCCGACGATCATGACCATGGCGATCAGCAGATGCGAGCCGGTGCCCAGTGCATGGAATGTCGGGATGGGCAGGACGACGAGCGCGGCCACGATCGAGATGTACACCGGTTTGCGTCCGACGTGGTCGGACAGCCAACCGAATCCGTAAGCGGCAATGCCGCCGCAGATCGCTCCCGCCAAGAGAACTTTCGGAATGAAGGTGGGGTCGACGTGCACGTTGTTCTTGAGAAACGAAGGCATGAAGACCTGGTAGGTGTAGGACTGTGCGCTGATGCCGATCGTCATGAACATGACGATGAACAGCGGCTTCTTTCCGTTCGCGAAGATTTCCCGTACCGGTGTCCGCGGGCCTTGCTGGTGTTGTTTGAGTTCCTGGAATACGGGGCTCTCATGGAGTTTGCGGCGGATGACGAATGCAGCGATAGTGACCGCGATACTGCTGATGAACACCAACCGCCAGCCCCACGACATGAGCTGTTCGTCGGGCAGCAGTTGCGCGGCGATCCAGGCGAGCGCGCCGAGTGCGGTACCAGATGCCGCACCGGTCATGATCAGTGCCGCGAGTCTGCCACGTTTTCCGATTTGTGCGGTCTCCGTCAAAAGTGTTGCGCCACCGGACTGTTCGGCCCCGGACCCGAAGCCCTGCAGGAATCGGCAGGCGACGAGCAGGATCGGTGCGAGCACACCGACCTGCTCGAAGGTGGGAAGCAAGCCGATTGCGAGTGTGGCTCCACCCATCAGCATGAGCGTGGCGACCAGGACGTACTTGCGGCCGAGTCGGTCGCCGAGGCGGGAGAAGAACAGGCCGCCGAGGGGACGGGCGAGGAATCCGACGGCATAGGCGCTGAAGCTGGCGAGTATGCCCGCAGTGGGGGAGATGTTGGGGAAGAAGAGTTTGTTGAAGATGAGCGCGGAGGCGGTGCCGTAGATGACGAAGTCGTACTGTTCGAGCGTGGTGCCGATGAGCCCGGCGAGGGCCGCGCGGCGGACAGTTGCCGGGTCGGCTTGCCGGCCGGGGTGCACCAGAGTAGTTGGGGCGTTGATCGTGGCGTTCATGGCGTGGTTCCTAACGAGGCGACGGTGCCCCGTAGCAGAGGTGGAGAGAGGAGTCGGATCCCCGCGTCCAGCGGGAGGTATCGAGGGTGATGGCCGGGTCTGCGGCCTCGGCCGCGGCGGTCACCGGGCCATGTCGGACAAGGATGTCGATGAATTCCGCGACCCTGGTCAGGAAATCGGTATGCGCGGCAAGGGAGGTGGGGAAGATGCCGCCGGTCTCGAAGACCGAGCGGACGAATTCCGTGGTGGACGTGGCCTTTTCGGAAATCTCGGCCAAACGTGGTCGAGCTGGATCGCGCATGGCGCGAGCGTGGCTCCCGGGGGTGAAACCCGGTCGGGGGGCGACGCAGCACAGGTATGCGGCGACGGTGAGGGCGAGGTGTTGCGGTAGCCGGCCGCGCCCGAGGTGTTCGAGTGCGGGCAGCGGTACCCGCTGGGCGAGCTTGACCGAACCGTCGGACCCGACCTGCGACGTGCGGTGTCCGAGTGCGGAATTGGACCATCGGGAGAACAGCTGCTGAATGTAGTCGTCGATGTTCATCGTGTCCGGCACTGTGACGGTGGGCAGATAGTCGTCGAGGACACGTACGGCGGCGTCTTCGATGAACGGTTGCGCGATCGCGTCCGGAATGGTCGCGTGTCCGTCGAGGGCGCCGAGGTAGGCGATCAGCGAATGTGTGCCGTTCAGCAGGCGCAGCTTCATCAGTTCGTAGGGCTCGACATCATCGGTGAACAGCGCGCCACCGTGTTCCCACGCGGGACGTGCTGCGGCGAAACGGTTTTCGAGGACCCACATCGTGAACGGTTCGGCGGGCACGGCGATCGCGTCGCGTACACCGAGGTGCGCGAGCGTTGTCCGGTTGTATCGGGCCCCACCGCTGGGCACGATCCGGTCCACCATGGAATTCGGGAACCTCACGTTCGCGTCGATCCAGGTCTGCACCTCCGCGCGCACGGCAACGTGTCCGGCTGCAATGAATTCGCGGACCAGCCGCTCGGTCTGGCGACCGTTCGATAGCAGATTGTCACAGCTGACGATCGTGATCGGGGTGCCATGCGTCAGCGCTCGAACGGTCAGCCCCCGGGCGATCTGCCCGATGGTGGTGCGCGGCGCGGCCCCTGGCACGAGATCGCGGCGGACCACCTCGGCGTCCATGTCCAGCGACCCGGTTTCCGGTGCGACCGTATAGCCGTGCTCGGTGACCGTAATGGTGACGATCTTCGTCGCAGGCGCGGCAATGGCACGGACCACCGCGTCGGGGTCCTGGTCGGCGACCAGTGTTCCGGTGTGGGTGCCGGGAATACGGACCTGCGCGCCGTCCGGGGAGATTTCGACGACGCTGTAGAGCAGCTCTTGTGTCTGCATAGCGTCGGCGATGGTGGACGAGCGGTTGGCGACGCCAAGGATTCCCCACGGTCCTGGTTCGTGACGTAGGGCGGCGGCGGTGTAGACGGCTTGGTGTGCGCGGTGGAAGTTACCCAAGCCCAGATGCACGATCCCGGTTTCGGTTGGCGGATAAGGGTTTATGAGCTCGGACGCGGCGATGCTGGTGCGGGACAGGAGAGGTTCGGTCATGGTCGTCACCAGTCGGTCATCGAGCCGTCGCGGCGGCGCGCGACGGGCAGGTAGGCCGGTTGGTAGGGGTACTTCGCGGCAAGTTCCTCATCCACCGTGACCCCGGTGCCCGGTGCGTCGCCGGGCGCGAGATGGCCGTTCGCGTATGACCAGGCGTGCGGAAACACCTCGCTCACCAGCGGGTCGTAGCCCATGTATTCCTGGATCCCGAAGTTCGGTGTGCTCAGGCCCAGGTGCAGGCTGGCGCCCAGCGTGATCGGCGAGACGTCGGACGGGCCGTGCGGACCGCCGCGCACCTGGTAGACCTCGGCGAGGGCGAAGATCTTCCGCACATGGCTGATACCGCCGGCGTGCACGATGGCCACCCGGATGAAGTCGATCAGCTGTTCGGTGATCAGGTGCTGGCAGTCCCAGATGGTGTTGAAAACTTCGCCGATCGCGAGCGGGGTCGTCGTGTGTCGGCGTACCAGCCGCAACGCGTCCTGGTTCTCCGCCGGCGTGACGTCCTCGAGCCAGAACAGGTTCACCGGTTCCACCGCCTTGCCCAGTCGGGCGGCCTGCTGAGGGGTCAGGCGGTGGTGGGCGTCGTGCAGCAGTTTCAGCTCGGGACCGACATGTTCGCGTACTGTTTCGAGTATGCGCGGCACGTGGTCGAGGTAGGCGTCGGTATCCCAGATCTCTTCGATCGGCAGCGCGCCGCGACTGGCCGGTTCGTAGCCGGCGTCATCCCGGTGCACGCCGTACACCGAATCCAGTCCGGGGACACCGGATTGCACGCGAATTGCCTGAAATCCCAACTCCCGCTTGGCATCGACCGAGTCGAGCAGGGCGTTCGCATCCCAGCCGGTGGCGTGGGTGTAGGTGAGGATCCGGTCCCGAACGGCCCCACCCAGCAGCTGATAGATGGGCTGGCCGAGGGTTTTTCCCTTGATATCCCAGAGCGCGACATCGACCGCCCCGATGGCGGCCATGGTGACCGGTCCCCGCCGCCAGTAAACCCCGCGGTAGAGATATTGCCAGATGTCCTCGATCCGATCAGCGTCGCGACCGATCAGCAGGGGAGCGACATGGTCACGCAGATAGGAGGCGACCGACAATTCGCGGCCGTTGAGGGTCGCGTCGCCGTACCCGATCACGCCGTCCGCGGTGGCGATCTTGAGCGTGACGAAATTCCGGGTGGGACTGCATACCAGCACATCTGCCGCGATGATCTTGTCCGTCATGCGTGAACTTCCTTCGAGCCGACCGCGGGTCGCACGGTGTTGCGCAATGCCTCGCCGCGGTGCAGGCGGCCGATGTTGTCGGTGATGTCGGCGGTCCGGCCGATGAAGGTCTGCTGGGTGAGTCCCGAGGAGTGCGGGGTCATCAAGATGTTGGGCAACTCGCCGAACGGCAGCGCCGAGGGCGCTGTGACGCTGCCGATGCGCGGGTAGTCGTACCAGACGTCGACGGCAGCCGCGGCGATGATCGAGGTGGACAGCGCCCGGTAGAGGGCTTGTTCCTGGACCAGGGGACCGCGTCCGACATTGATGAGCACGCCGTCGGGGCCGAGTAGTTCGAGCTCATGCGCGCCGATGATGCCGCGGGTGCGTTCGTCGAGCGGCGCGGAGACAACGAGCACATCGGAAGCCTCGAGCAGTCGGTCCAGTTGTGACGTATCCGCCGCCCACTGCAAGCCTTCGGCGGTGGCGTCGAGCTGCCCGCGACCGGTGACCGCACTGCCGACTGCGCCGAACGTCTCGAACATGCGCCAGCTCTGCCTGCCGATGTGCCCGAAGCCGACGAAGCCCACGCGCGCAGTGTTCAATGCGGGTGGCTGGGGCAGCGTGTCGTTGTATACCGAACTCGCCCAGACGCCGCTGCGCAGGGCCTTGTCCTGGGTGAGGAAACTACGGCGCAGCAGTATTGTCGACGCCACGACATACTCCGCGATCGACTGCTCATGGTGAAAGGTGTTGGCCACCTGCACTTGTGGTGCAAGGGCGTGGAAAGCAACCCCGTCGGTGCCTGCGCCGGCGACGTGCAGCAGCTGCAGTTCCCGGGCGGCCGCTGCCATCGCGGGGGTGAACGTGCCGCCGACATAGACCTCGGCGTCGCGGAGGTCCGCGATCAGGGCTGTCTCGTCGAATCGAGGGTGCCAGGAAGCCGTGGCCGCGCGGGGCAACGTGCTATCGAACTGCGCCCGATGTGGGAGCAGGTTGCGGTCGGCGATGACGATCTTCACTGTGCATCCTTGTTTCCAGGGTGGAACATCCGGTCGCGCGTGGGTCCACTGGATGCGCGGACGACGAGCTGGGTGGGCAGATGGACCTCACGGTGTTCGGTATCGGGTTCGGCGGCACGCCGGTGCACCAGGTCCAAACTGAGCACGCCGGCTCGTGCCATGGGGACGTTGACGCTGGTCAGCGCGGGATGGGCGAGCTCGGCCAGCGGCGAGTCGTCGATTCCGATGATGCTCAGATCATCGGGGACGGACAGGCCCATCTTCCGAACACCGTTCATGACACCGATGGCCATCGGGTCGTTGTGTGTCATGACCGCACTGGCGCCCGTGGCGATCACGCTGGCGGCCGCAGCGTGCCCGCCGGCGAGTGTTTCCTGCTGCCATCCGAGCACACTCAGCTGCACATTCCGGGCGGCACACAATTCCTCGACCGCTGCCACGCGGCGCTCATTCGACCACGACTGCTGCGATCCCTGGACATAGGCGAGGTGTTCATGGCCAAGTGCCACGAGGTAATCGATGGCTTGTCGAATGCCGTCCTCGGAATCGGCTACCACGCAATCGCATCCGGATGAGAGGCGGTTGACGAGAACGATCGGGGTGTCGCCGGCGAGCTGGGCGATGTCCGCGGCCGGGAGCCGCGGCGCGCAGACCACCAGCGCATCGACCCGCCCCTGCAGTTCGCCGATCATCTCCCGTTCACGGTCGGCGCTGCCGTCGGTATCGGTGAGGAGCACGGTCTGCCGTCGATGCCATCCTTGCGCCTGTGCAGCCTTGACGAAACTGGCGAACACCGGATGGGTGATGTCTGGAACCACGACGGCGACGGTGCTCGCTATGGACCGCGTCGCGCCCGCGTGGGTAGGGGTCGCTGCTCGGTATCCGATCTCGTCGGCCGCCGCGATGATGCGCGCCAGCGTGTCCGGACCGATGCGATCCGGAGCGCTGAACGCCCGCGATGCGGTGGACAGCGAGACTCCGGCGCGCTGCGCTACCTCGGTCAATGTCGGCGCCACGGTTGCTACCGCCCTCTCTCAGCGTGACTGGTGACACATACTGTGCGCGATTTGCGCAAGGTTGTCAACGTATTGCGCAATCATTGCGCAATACGTTGATGGCTGAGGTCGGCGTGCTCGCGCCGCGGGGACGTCTCCCCAATGGCCATTCGGCATCAAGTAGGGGCAAGAAGCCGGAACCGGCTTGGCGGCAGTAGCCGTCGTTGAGTGCCTCGAAGAAGGTAACGGGACTATCCGGTGGCAATCCCGGCGCGGGCCAGCTCGGTCAAGGTCGCCTGAACCGCATGTCAGCGCCGCCGGGCGTCGGCGCCGACCAGTCCTTCCGCAAGCAGAATGCGGTGTGCCTGCTGGGCCGCCTGCGTCGCTCGGTCGGTGCCGGGTTCGTCGGCGGGCAGTCGCTCGAGGCCGCGCGCCAGTACCGCGACGGCGGCACCGAGGGCCTGGACGTGGTCTCTCAGATCGGTGAGCGGGTCGACCTCGCGTTCGGCGACCGGCTGCCAATCGAATGCCGACTCCTCGGCCGGCACTTGCGCGCCGCACAGTGCGCTGTACAGGTGCATCGGCAGGACGGCGAAGATGCGGTTCATCTGGCCAGGAGAGAACAGGTCCGACAACGCGACGGTGACCGCACCCGCGACCGGGCCGACGCCGTCCCGGTCGATGCCCGCCGCCCTGGCGAAGTCCATGACGAATTCGGCGGTGTCATGGCGGACCGGCACATGGCTGGGGACCCAGCCTTCGTAGTAGGCCCCGCGCAGTAACTCGGGCAATTGCGCGGCCAGATGCGCCGAGCTGCTGACGCTGATGCGGTCGCGCACAGTGTGCATCCAGGCGCGCAGCGCCCGGTAGGCGAAGACACTGTCGTCGGTATCGAGGCTGTCGGCGACAGCGCGCACCCAGTTGTGCGCGGTCTGCACGGCTGGCGCGAATGGGTCGACGTGGTGCGGCATGGCTGACCTCCTGGTTCCTGGTGTGGTTATGACCCAGCCTGCGTCGTGCGTGCCCGCTGTCCAAGGGCCGAAGGGTGCCGCCGGATGATCCGATGGTCCTGCTTTCGGATCGTCGGCGGTGGTCGAGAATCGATGCGGCCGAATACCCGCAGCCGGCCCCGATCGACTCCTGCGTGGACCTCCTCACCGCAGCCGGACAGCGCAACGAGCGGCGTTCTTCCGTGCGCCCACCTCGCCACTCCTACCTCATGACATACAAGCCTCCGAGAAACTATCCATCATCTCGTACGGCAGGTCGTAGGAGCCGACGTGCTGCAGCAGAACCCGTGTTGCCCCCGCATCGGCCGCGCGGGCAATTCCCGCTCGCACCTCGTCGGCAGTTCCGAAGAGACAGAACTCGCGCGCGTAAGTCAGTGCATCACGGTCGCTGATCCATTCCCCGCACCGGTCGACAGCCGCGGTCCAGTCCTCAGCGTGAATGAGGTCCGGGTAGACGCCGTCGACGCGTTGCGGAACCCGGACGTGGATGTCCGCGCGTTCCAGTGTGGCCGGCCCGGCGTCGGGCATTGTCGCGTGCCGCCTGCCAGCTCTGATCGGCGGCGCGCACGAGTATTTCGTTGACAGCTACGCATCGGGGCCGGCCGACTGTGTAGCTGACCGCGTCGGTGATGTGCTCGGGCGCGAGCCGCTCGGGAGCCGCTCGGGGATTGAGCACCTTGGAGTAGTTCGACTCGGGTATGGGAGGCCGGGTCGGTGTCGACGTTTCGTTGTCGAGCCCGGTGTGCCGACGGGCACCATCGATTTGCTGCAACGCTGCTTCACCGGACTCGAAACCCGCGGCGAGCGTTGGATATTCGCGCCGCACTGGCCGTCATCCCTTGGTGCGCTGACGTTCCCGATCACTGAAACCCGGCAGCGACCTGCCGACCGCGCCGTGTGACATGCGTACTATGCCCGTTTGCCGAAGCGGCTGAGCAGCGCGGGGATTTTGGAGGTGCCGAGCAGGGCCCGGAACTGCCAGCTGCCGTCACGGGGCAGGATGCCGGCGCGCTGGGTGACATCGAAAGCGTCGTAGAGGGTTTCGCCCTCGCACATCAGTCCGTTGTGGTCGAAGTGGTAGCGATCCACGGCAGGGCACTGGATGAACCGCCCGTCGCCGTACAGCGTCGGCGCGGTGTCGTCGTAGGGGTACAGCCGCAGCGGGCCACTCCAGTGGCCGCTACCGATGTATCGGATCACGGTGCGCACCATGCCTTCCGGTGTCACGTCCAGATAGGCTTGACCAGGCACGGGGTCGTAGCGCCAGTCCGGGATCGCGTCGAAGAAGGCGAAGTTGTACTTCACGAACTCGTCGATGCCGACGATGGTGCGTCCGAAGGTGGTGACGTCGGTGTAGCGCACGTCCGGGGTGTAGAGCTGGTCGTTGATGCTCATGTCGCGCACCAGGAAGCTCCACCAGTATTTCTTCGCCCACTCCAGCAGCCAGCTCAGGTCGATGTCGAGCTTGCCGTAGAACTCCAGCTTGTGTTCGAACTCCGCGAACCATTGTTCGGTCGTGGCCTGCAGGTCGGATTCCGGGATGGCCCGGATCGGCACGGCCCGGTTGGCTTGCAGGAACTCCGGTACCGGCTTCGACAATCGAGGCCGTCGCAGCGCCTGCTGAAACTGTTCGTCGTTGAACATGGGACACCCTTTCGCCATGATCCGCGCCCCGGCAGCGGTGCGGGCCACGCTCCACACTCAATGTGGAATCACATGATTCATGTAGAATCAGGTGATGTCAATATGGGTGATGCATATTCCCGGAGCGAGGATGGGCCGGTGAATGCCCCGAAACTGTGGCGTGGACAGACACTGCGGGACCGATCCGACGAGCGTCGTGAACAACTCCTCGACGTCGGGCTCGAACTGCTCGGCACCGGTGGCACCGCCGCCGTCACGATGCGGGCCGTCACCCGCCAGGCGAACCTGAGCCCGCGCTATTTCTACGAAAGCTTCGACAGCCGGGAAGCGCTGATCACCGCGGTCTACGACCGTGTCGAATCCGGTCTGCGAGACCATGTCATCGCTGTCGCGCCTGCTGCCGATCCCCGTGCCGCCATCCGCTCGGCGTTGCAGACCTGTGCGGACTTCTTCGCGGAGGACCCTCGCCGCGCGCGCGTGCTGCTGCGCGAACCGCTCGCGGACGACACGCTGCGCTGGCACGCCACCGTCAGAACGCCAGCCGCGATCCGGGCCTTCGCCGCCATCCTCGGTGCCGCCGGGACCGACCTGTTCTCGAGCAGCGACGAGAACCTCGCCGTCCTCGGCACCGCCCTCGCCGGCGCTCTCACCGCGCTCTACCTGGATTGGACCGATGGGCGCCTGAAGATCGACCGAGACCGGTTCGTCGATACCGCCGCCGGAATCGTCGCCTCGCTGCTGCGCATCGCCGTCGAACTCCCACCCAGCGAAAGCGCAACTCCACCAGATATTTCCGAACCGGGAGGGACTGCCGTGTAGGTGCGCTTCGGTCGCCGAGAGCTCGGTGCGGGGTGGTGAGCGCGAACCATCGCCCGTTCGGTGCGAGACACCCTCGGCCGCAGCAGGTTTCCGCAACCCGGAACTGCCTCGTCACGATCCTCCGGACAGCAGTCGCGCCCGCGGGCGGTTTCGGCGACGTCGGCGGTGATGGTGTGGAGTTAGACCGAAAACCTTGCGTCCGGCAAACTTTGCCACGATGACGACGACAGCCGTCCTGGTCTCGGGTCGACCGCTTGTGCTGAGGAAAGTAAACGATCGATTCGCGACACTGCGGCGGCGCTCTCGAGGATCTCATCGACTGGTTCGCTCACGCTTTCCCATGCCTGGAGGCGGGAGACGGGATACGATCGGGATCCCTTGTGTGACAGTCGATCTGGAGGTGCTCGTGCGTTCATGGCGACGTTGTTTGGATGCGGCAGGTGTGCGGGACCGTACGGCGCGTGCCGACTATTCGGCTGCCGCACAGTATTTTCGGCGCAGAGATTTCTCCTCCTGGGTGCCGCTGCGGGTGTTGATTCCGCCGGAGAGCGTGCCGCACATGTTTGCGGCGGCGGCGTTGGTGCGCTACACCGACGACCTGTGCGACCGCGGCCCTGTCGAGGGGCGGACACAGCGGTTCGAGGAATGGGCCGCCGAGGTGGGGACGGCCCTGGATACCGGCAGTTCGAAGCATCAGATGCTACGTCCGTATCTGCACTCCGCCGGTCTCCTGAATCTGTCCTGCACCTGGATCGACTCGTATTTGCAGGGGACTCGTATCGACCTGGACTTTCCCGGATTCGCTCACGAAGCCGACTACCAGCGCTACGTCGACACAGTTGTACTCCCGTCTTTCTTGGTCGCCGTCGAAGTTGCGCCGGGCCTGGCCCCGGACCGAAAATTCATGCCTTTCGCCCGCTTGCTCGCGGACGGGTCGCAGCGCGCGGACTTCCTCACCGACGTGTTCGAGGACCTGCGCGACGGGCGGCTGTGCCTGCCGGTCTCCGACCTCGACCGGCACGGCGTGACGCGGGCGGACTTGGAGCAGGGACTGGACACCCCCGGAGTGAGGGCGTTGCTGTCGGCCACAGCGAGTTCCGCGCGCGCCTCACTCGTCGAAGGTGAACGGATGATCGGTGAAATCCCCCCTGACTACCGCCCGTTCTTCAGGTTTGTGATCGGCCTGTTCCACAAGCGTCTGGACAACGTCGAGACTCGCGGAACCGCCATCATCCGCCGCCCCTACCACGACGCAGTGGTGACAGCTGTCCCGCTGATCGTCCGTTCTCGTCGTATGGGCGCATCGACAAAAGCACTCCCCGGTCGAGGCGCCCATAACAACCGTGTCAGCAGCGGCCATCCGTCGTCCGGTAGTTGATCACCACTCGGCGTCCCGGTAGAAACGGCGCGAAAAGTATCAGTTGTCGTTTTCGAAGGGTGTTGCGGCAGAATGCATTCCGAGTTCCGTGGCGCCCGGTTGCCGGCTGTGGTGCTCGGCAGCCCATGCGGCGATCTGTGTTCGTGAGGTGAAGCCCAGTTTGGTCAGGATATGTTCCACGTGTCCCTCGGCGGTGCGCTGAGAAATCACCAGCCGGGCGGCGATCGCCTTATTGGTCAGACCTCGGGCAACGAGATCGGCGACCTGGCGCTCGCGCTTGGTCAGGTTCCCTGCTGACCGGGAGGCCGACTCGGTGGCTTCGGCTCGCTCGCCGAGTGCGAAGCCCACCGCGGTATCGAAACTCATCGCGGCGCCTTCCTGGCGAGCCGCCTCGAATTCTCGTTCGCCGAGTGCCCCACGGCTGAACCGGAGGCATTCGTCACGGTAGACGTACAAATCGCGAAACATGAGTGCGGAGCCGCCGGTAACACGGCCCAGCGAATCCGCGGCACCCATCAGGACCGCGGCGCGGCGGGCATTGTGCTGGTCGGCCAGGATCCAGGCCAGCGTCTCCAGACAGGCCCCAGCGACGAGCGGATCTGCCACCAGCCGAGCGGATCGAATCCCCTGCCGGAGCAGGTGCACGGCGCGCTCGGGATCATCGGTTCGCCACACCGTAAATCCCGCTGCCCACGACAACCATGAACGAAGCATCTTCTCACCGGTGGATTCGGTGATTGCGAGCCCCTTGTCGAGGTCCGCGAGCGCCCGCTCGGTATCCCCGTGCAGTGCGTAGGCCCATCCGAGCGAAATGCGGGCATCCAGCTGACGTTTCAGATTTCCCGATGCTTCGTAGCTGTCGACGGCACTGGCGAGGAGGGCACCTGCATGAGCCAGATCACCGTTGCCGCCCGCAAGACACGTATTTCCCTCGGCGTGGGCGAGTAGGGCTCCGACCAGTGGCTCGGCAGTCTGCTCGGCCAGGGTCCGGAGCTGTGTCAGAGTGTCGGTGACGACCGGGAGGTCACCCTGCATCGCGGCCGTCACATTGGCTACGTAGAGTGCCTTGGCCCGGTCGGTGGTCGGCGCAGCGGTCGTGTGGTCGAGCGCGCGCTCGCACCAGCGGCGGCCCGCGCTGAGCCGTCCACGCAGGGTCCAGAACATGTGCAGGGCGGCGGTGATCCGCAACGTGCAATCGTTGGACTCGGCCAGGCCGAATTCCATCGCTTTGCGCAGATTCGGCAGTTCCCGCTCCAACCGGGTAACCCATTGCAGCTGGTGCGGACCGACCCATTCGGCGTCTGCTCGCAGCGCCAGCCGCTCGCACCAATCCAGGTGCCGCCGAGCCGATTCCGGATATTCGCCGCCCTCCTCGACTTTTTCCCTACCGTATTCCTGGACGGTCTCGAGCATCCGGAAGCGGATCGTGCCATCGGTTTCCTCGCGGATCAGGATCGACTTGTCCACCAGCGCGGACAGCGCATCGAGCAATTCCGACTCGGTCAGGTCGGTGCCACACACCTGTTCGGCGGCGTCGAGTTCGAAACCGCCGGCGAATACCGACAGCTGATTCCACAGCTGCTGTTCGACCGGCGTGCACAGGTCATAGCTCCAGCCGATGGACCAGCGCAGGGTCTGCTGGCGCATCGGGGCGCCGCGACTGCCGCGGGTGAGCAGGTCGTAGCGGTCGTCGAGGCGGGACAGGATCTGCTCGGGCGACATCGTCCGCAATCGGGCCGCGGCCAGCTCGATCGCCAGCGGTAACCCGTCCAGGCGGGCGCAGATCCGGGCCACCGTGGGCCTGGTGTCACCGGTGACCTCGAAGCCCGGCACGGCCGCGGCACCGCGTTCGGCGAACAAGGTCACTGCGTCGTCGCGTGCCGCCGCGCGCGGCGTCGGCTTGTCGGTTGGATCGGGAATTCCCAAGGGCGGCACCGCGAACACTGATTCCCCGCCCACACCGAGGGCCTCGCGGCTGGTCGTGAGAATCCGCAGCTGCGGGCAGGTCCGTAGCAGCGATTCGGTCAGTGTCGCGGCCGCGTCGATCACCTGTTCGCAGTTGTCGAGCACCAGCAGAAGATTGTGCGGGGCCAGTGTTTCCGCCATCACCTCGAGCATGGGCCTGGCACTGCGGTTGCGCAGACCGAGGGCGGCGGCCACGACGTCGACCACCAATGTCGCATCCCGCAGATCCGCCAACTCGACCAGCCACACGCCGTCGGCGAAATCCGCCTTCACCTTGTGGGCGACACGCAGGGCGAGCCGGGTCTTGCCGACCCCGCCCATTCCGGTCAGCGTCACCAGGCGCGACCCGGCCAGCAGATTCTTGACGTCGGCCACCTGGGTCCGTCGATCGACGAAGCTGGTGAGTTCGAAGGGAAGGTTCCCGACGCTGTTGCCTACCATCGAAACCGACGTCACCGCGGATACCGGCTCGACTCCTGCCGCGCCGCGCAACGCCATCTCGTCGACGGCGAAACCATGATTGTGCTCCACCTGCTGCAGTTGCCGGCCCAATTCCGCCGCGGTGGGACGCTCCCGCGGGTCGCGCGACATCGCCGCCTCGATCACCGTGCACACATCGTCTGGCGTGCCGTTTTTGCGTAGATCGGGGACCGGTTGCTGCGTGATCCGCAGGAATTGCGTGACCACCTGTTCACCGCTGCGGCGTTCGTAGGCCGCATGCCCGGTCAGTGCGCAGAACAGGGTGGCGCCCAGTCCGTACACGTCCGAGGCTCGGCCTGGGGCCTCGCCACCGAGGACCTCCGGCGCGGTGAACGCCGGTGAACCGGTGACTGTACCGGTCGCAGTTTCGAATCCGCCGGCGATGTGGGCGATGCCGAAGTCGGTCAACGCGGGTTCGCCATAATCGGTGAGCAGGATGTTGCCGGGTTTGATATCGCGGTGCAGAATCTCGGCTCGATGCGCTGTTTCGAGTGCACCCGCGATCTTCACCCCCAGGTGCAGCGCTGCTGCCACCGACAACGGACCGTCGCGGCGGATGCGCGCGTCGAGGGAGCCGTGGGGGTGGTATGGCATGACCAGGTAGAGCAGTCCGCTCACGGTCGCACCGACCTCGAGCACGTCGACGATATTCGGGTGTCCGGTCAGCTGCCCCATCGCACGTTGCTCGCGAAGGAAACGCTCCCGATTCTCGTCGAGTTCGCGGGTGAGTACTTTTACCGCCACGGTCCGATCCACGGCACGCTGGGTACACCGATACACCGCACCGAAACCGCCCCGCCCGATCTCCTGCGCATCGTCGAAACCGGCAGCACTCAACTCCGTGACGACATCAACACCAACATCACGCTGTGTCTGGAACGGATCGCTCTCGACCATCGGCTACTCGTGACCTAACCCCGTGGGGCACCAGCCAGAATATCCCCGCCGTCCATGTCAGACCATGACGCCCACGCTCTCTGCATACCTGCGTCACACGACAGATCAACGGCCTGCGCAACCGAAACAGTTGGTCGACTCTCGACCGAGTCGACCGGGACGTCGACAGCAAGCCCACCGGTGGAGGTCTGCCTTGCACCTGGAACTCATATCGGCTCCGGTGGCGCGCATGGTTTCGATTACTTGGTCGAGGCTCACGTGGTGGGCGCCGTCAAGCGGCTGTCCCGCACGCTCTGACGGCCGGCGCGACCGGCGTGCCTCAATAGTCGAGGGCGTGTTCCGGTTGGCAGACATCCATGGGGGAGGGCAGATAGCGGGCGATGGCATCCAGGAGCGGGGCGATGTCATCGCTCGCGGGCGCTGCACCGCATAGGACGGGTACGACCTCACCGATGCGGGTGAGGTAGCGGATGCGGTGATGCAACTGGTCGAGCGGAGTATCGCACGCGGCAGGGGAGGTATTCGGACCCGAGTGGGCTTGTTCCATGACCGTTTTCACGAGGTTGCTGTACCACCGCTCGGTGACTTCCCAATGGCTGCCGTAGAGTTCGGCGGCCAGCGGTTCGAGTGCCCACAGCGGGAGAAGGTCGATGACGCCTTCGACAGTGGGGTCGGCGCTGAGGGGGATCTGCAGAGTCAATGGGACCGCGCCGCGGGTGTCGGCGATCGTGCGGACGCAGCGGTCGAAATCGGCGGCGGGGTGGTCGAGTCCGTTGATCAGGCACAGGCGGGCGACCTGGTGGTCGTCGGCGACCCGGAACATCGTCTCGAGGCGCGGGGTGGGGTTTGCGGCGGCGTTCACGACCGCGATCACACCGTCGGCCAGGCGGATGGACCGCTCCAGGTCCGCGACGGGCGAGTGGGTCGACAGCTCGGTGATACGAATCGTGTGCTCGACGCGGTCTGTCGTCCAAACGACCGTGACCAGGGTGCCGGAGCCGGGCTGGCCGGAGCGGCGGCGGAGGAGGTTGGCCACTCGGGTCGTCTCGTCGGGATCGCCGATAATGGTGACGTTGCGGATTGTCTGTGGATCAATGGCTTTAGCGCCCATCGCGTTGTGGTACTCCGATCGACTCGAGGGTGTCGGGGCGTCCTCGATCCGAACTCACCGTACCTCCGCCCGCGGATTGCTGGAGCGGAATTCTGCCCCAAAGTAGAACGTGTTCCTATACCGTCGGGCTGTGCAGAAAGAACAACGGCCCGCTGTAGCAGACTGGTTCACTGCGGACGACGGCGTGGTGCGTCTGAAGGGAAGTCGCTGTAAGGATTGCGGCACTCCGTATTTCCCGCGGAACACGCTGGCCTGTCGGAATCCGCAGTGTTCCGGTTCGAGGGATGGCTCCGAGCTCGTCGAGTATCTGTTTTCCACACGTGGGCGGATCTGGTCGTATGCGGACGCTCGGTACAAACCTCCGGCGCCCTATGTCTCGCCCGATCCGTTCGAGCCGTATGTCGTTGCGGCAGTGGAGCTCGAGGTCGAGCAGATGGTGATACTCGGGCAGGTCGTGCGTGGCCTGACAGTGGACGACCTCGCTGTCGGCATGCCGGTCGAATTGACTCTCGGCACGTTGTACGCCGATGAGGAAGCCGAGCACACGGTGTGGATGTGGAGGCCGGTCAATGACTGACACGAATGATCGCGACATCGCCGTCCTCGGTGCGGGCATGCACCAGTGGGGCAAGTGGGGGCGCAATTTCGTCGAATACGGGCTGGTCGCCGCCCGCGCGGCGCTGGCCGATGCCGGGGTGAACCACCTCGACGTCGGCTATATCGCCGGCGCGGACACCATCCGCAATGGATACCCCGGTTTCGTCTCGGGCGCGACCTTCGCTCAGGCGCTGGGTTGGTCGGGTGCGCGGATCTCGAGCAGCTATGCCGCCTGCGCCTCCGGTGCGCAGGCCATCGCCAACGCACGTGCCCAGATCCTCGCGGGGTTGTGTGATGTGGCACTGGTGGTGGGCGCGGATGCCGCCCCGAAGGGCTTCTTCCAGCCGGTCGGCGGTGAGCGCCGCGATGATCCCGACTGGTTGCGCTTCCACCTGCTCGGCGCTACCAATCCCATCTATTTCGCGCTGTATGCCCGCCGCCGGATGGCGCTGCACGGTGCCACGCTCGACGATTTCGCCGCGGTCAAGGTGAAGAATGCCAGGCACGGCCTGAACAACCCGTATGCCCGCTATCGCAAGGAGGTTTCGGTCGAGGAGGTCGCCGCGTCGGCGATCGTCTCGGACCCGTTGCGGCTGCTCGACATCTGCGCGACCAGCGACGGCGGGGCCGCCCTGGTGTTGACGTCGATGGAGTACGCGCGTCGGCACGGCGTCGCCGACCCGGTCCGAATCCGGGCGCTGTCGACGGTCACACCGACCTTCCCGAAAACCGTTCTCGACCTGCCGGATTTCGCGACGGACTCCGCCGTAGCCGTCGAGGCCCCGCCGCGCACGTTCCGTTCCGCCATCGCGCACGCCGCGTACGAGGAGGCCGGGCTCGGTCCCGCCGACCTGTCCTTCGCGGAGGTCTACGATCTGTCCACCGCGCTGGAGCTGGACTGGTACGAGGACATCGGGCTCTGCGAGACGGGCGGCGCGGAGGAACTGTTGCGCAGCGGCGCGACAACATTGGGCGGACGCGTGCCGGTGAACCCCAGTGGCGGCCTGGCCTGTTTCGGTGAGGCGATTCCGGCGCAGGCCATCGCCCAGATCTGTGAGCTCACGTGGCAGCTGCGCGGCCAGGCCGACGGCCGCCAAGTGGACAACGCCCGCGCGGGTATCGCGGTGAACCAGGGCCTCTTCGGCCACGGCTCGGCCCTCATAGCCACCCGCTGACAATCGAGGGTCTTTCCGGGGCACTCTCCGAAAACCCGGGCCATGCCCGGGTTTTCGTGGTTCGGGTCAATGGGGAGTTTTCGATGAAGGTCACGTGCCAGGTGTAGTACGACCGGCCCAACCTGCAGCCGGCACGCCACCACCAGTGATCCCACGTCGAGTCTTGCGCCATCAGAGTTGGTCTCCGTTCGTGCCGGGTGCGAGTGCCGGCAGGTTCCCGAGGTCTGCGAGTTGCCGGAATCAATGGCCGCGGCCGGTTGGGCGACCCTCTCTTATCCGATGCCCGGGAGGTCGCGAAGCCCACGATCCGGAGTCTGTGTCGATCGGCGAGTTCGTTGGCAGCCGACAGGCCCGCCGTATCGGTCGGCCCCGGGACGTATGATCCGCGTTTCTTCTTGCGGGCCTCGGCTTTTCGTTTCGGCCGGCTGGGCTTCGCAGCGCGGCCTGGCGGTGGTGCGAAAGTCCGTCCCGGTGGCGTGCCCGCGGGTCTCCCGGTGGCTGCCGGGATCGCCGGTCCGGGGTGGTATCGCCGTGGCGGCGGGCGGTTTTTGCCCACGGTGGTCGGGAACTGGCGGTACCGCTGCGGTATTCGCGTTGTCTTCGGTCGAGGTGTCCGCATCAGGCGGCGACGAGTCCCGGGGTGTGCTCGAATCCGGGGATGCGGGCTGATCCGCGCGAGTGGGACCGCCGGTGCGGGGTCTACCCCACGGCTCCAGCTCGGACGGGGACAGCTAGTAGATCGGTGGTCGCGGCCATCGGCTGGCGCAGCCACGCCCCCGCGCGTCGGCGCGGATGTTTGAGGTAAGTTTCATATGGAATGCGCTGGGGGAGAAGCAGTTACGACGGGGGGTGTGGAGCAGCGAGCGGTGCTGGTCGATGGCCGGGCTGTGGCCGCGAAACTCGACGGCTGGCTATTCTGCGAGCCCATTGGGGTGGCCGCGTGGATTGATGTGAACCCCGGCCGCTCTGGCACATCACCCGGCAATCAGATCCGGCTGGACCCCGATCGAATACGAAACCAACAGCCATACAACCGATTCCGATGCGATTAGGAAGAAGTCGCAGTCTCGTCATGACCGAATCCGTTACCGCCGCTTTCGCCGCCCGCCGCGATGTGGTCGGGCAACTGCGCGAGCAGGCTGTCGCTGCCTTCTACGACCCGCCCGTTGAACACTCTGCGGCCGAGGCCGCCGCGCGCGTGTGGCGCCTCGCCGGTGAGCTCACCGGCGGAGACCTCCTCGCCCAGTGCCAGATCTACCGTGCCGCGCTGGTCTGGGGGATACGGCAGGTGCCCGCCGACATCGGCGAGATTCTCTCCAGCGCGCCCGCCGCGCCGTTGCGTGACACGGTCGCTGCGCTCGTCATCGCCGAGGCCTGCGTCGTTACCCAACCGTCCGACGCCGAGCAGTGGATCCTGGCCCGCGACCAGGCCCGTGTTCTCGCTGTGGACCCCGATGCCTCGGCCGGATTCGCCGGTGAGGCATTGTTGTTCGGCGCGCTGGCACACGCGCGCCGACGTGCACTGGCCGAGGGGGCCTTCCCGCGCCACTGCGCACTCGTGTTGTGGCTCGCCGCAGCGATCTACCGCAGTCGCGACGCACGCTGGACGGCGACGGAGCTGGGGTCGGGCAACGGATGGATCTTGACCGACCGCAACGACCGCGTCGAGGGCCCCGGCAGGTGCACCTACCACTTCGATCTGACCGGCGCGCAAGAATACGTGCTCACCGAGCGGCACGCCACCTGCCGGCGGGTGCTGGCGTCGCGAATCGCGGCGGGGCAGAACCTCGCGCCGGTCACCGGCGCGTACCTGCGGTATCTGATCGCGGTCGACACCGACACCCACACCGGGATCTTTTTCGTGCCAGGGGAATTCACCGAAGTCGAGTACAAGGCGTGTGCCTTCGAAGCCCTCGGGACCAATCTGGAGCCGACGCTGCATGTGCACTCCGACTGCCAGGTGTTCCACGCCGCGGACGTGGTGTGGCATCAGCTGGCTCCCTGAGGACGACTGCTTCTAGAGGGACAGTGCGACAGCAGGTTTCCGGGGAGATCGGATTGGGCCTGCACGTGCAGTTCCATGGTTGCTGCGGTGCGCGTACCCGAGTAGCCGGGGCGTGGTGCGGGCGCCGTGTCGTTGCGATCGGCCCAGCGCGACCGCTGCTACTGTCGGCCCGATGCGACTCGTGTCGAGTATCGGTGCGGTGCTATTGACCTGTGCGTTTGTGCCGCTACCCGGATTGTCCACGGTAGCGACCGCGCAGGGCGGGCAGGCGGTCGCAGACGACTGGTCGGCGGTCTCCGAGACATTCGAACCCGAGAACTTCCGCGCTGCGCCGTATCTGGGCAACGGGCGCATCGGCACGATGATCCCGCCGAGCGGCGGCGGATATCAGGACTACGGCGTCTCGGTGCGCACCTCGTTCCCCTTGGTGGAACCGCGCTACACCGGAACGTATCTCGCGGGCTTCTATGCCATGAAGTCCATGTCGTGGAACAACACCGAGGCGATCGCTGCGCTCCCCGCGTGGTCGAGCCTGACCGTCGACGTCGCGGGCCGAACCTACCAGGCCGACGTCGACCCGGCCACGATCACGCGCTATCGGCAGCGCCTGAACTATCGCGATGCCACCGTCACCACCGAAGCAACCTGGACGCCCGACGCGGAACACCGGCTGGATCTGACCTACCGGACCTTCGTGTCACGGGCACAGCAGAACCTCGCGGTCCAGCAGCTCACTGTCATTCCACACTTCTCGGGGCCGCTCACGGTCACCGACCTGATCGACGGAGCGGCCGCGCGGCGGGTCACTCCGACGACGGCGGCCTCCGATCCGAACCGGGGGCAGACCACGGTCGGCGTGCGCGCCGACGGCACCGACGGCACCGCCTTCCTGGTATCCACGGTCACCACGCCGGATGAGCTGGGTGGTGCCGCGCTACCTGCGAACGGGTCGACGGCTGGAACACGATTCACCGGCACCGTCGTGGCGGGCCGCGATTACACGGTCACCAAGTACGTGGGAATCGCCTCTGGCGCGGACGGCGCGGACCCGCGCGCGATTGCCACCGATGTCTCCGAATCCAGCGCGGCGCGTGGTTTCGCCGCCGCGCACGCCGACCACGCAGCAGAGTGGGATCGCTTGTGGCAGCCCGCTATCGAGACCCCCGGTCGCGACGACTATCGGGACTGGATCCGGCCCGCACTGTATTCGGTGCTGTCCAGCGTCCGGGCCGGACAGCGGTGGTCCGTGCAGCCCGCCGGGTTGTCCTCCGACGACTATGGCGGCCTGACCTACTGGGACGCCGAGACCTGGATCTTCCCCACCCTGCTCGCGCTCTATCCCGAATTGGCCCGCACCGTGGTCGATTTCCGCGTCGCGGCGCTACCGCAAGCGGAGGCGAACGCGCGCGCCTACGGGCTGACCGGCGCATTATTCCCCTGGAACGACGGACCGGCACAGCGATGTGCGTCGCCTTGGGTGTGCGGACTGGTCCAGGAACATTTGGGGAACGAGATCGCGCTCGCGCAATGGCAGTACTATTCGGCCACCGGCGACGAGCAATGGCTGCGTGACAGCGGCGCGCCGGTGATCACGGCTATCGCGAACTACCAGGCAGCCCGGGTCGGCCCGAAGCTGCCCGACGGTCGCTACCACTACGCGCCTGCGGCAGGCGCCGACGAATACGTTTCGGTTTCGGTGGACAACGCACTCACCAATGCCGGAGTGATGGCGACGATGCGCAACGCGATGTCGGCCGCCCGGCTGGCCGGACTGCCGCTGAACCCACAGTGGGCCGATATCGCCGACCATATGGCGATGCCGCCGGACATCGTGCCAGGGGTGCCCGCCGAGTATCTCGGGTACCAAGGGGCGAAGATCAAGCAGGCCGACACGGTGCTGATCAGTTACCCGTACTCCTATGCGGCACCGGGCTATTCGCCCGAGGCGACACTGGCGTACTACTACGACCGCACCGACCCCGACGGTCCCAACATGAGCAACAGCGTCGGCGCGATCCTCAGCGCGCAGTACGATCCCTGCCGCACTCAGCAGTTCCTGGATCAATCGGTGCAGCCGTATGTCCGACCGCCGTATGGGTTCCAGTCCGAGGCGCGTGGCGAACGGTCGGGTGAAAACACGGTCGGTCAACCGGCGTGGATCTTCGTCACGGGTGCGAGCGGATTCCTGCAAGGTTTGCTGTACGGACCGAGCGGGCTGCGGTGGGCCGAGACGGGCCCCTGGCTGGACCCGATGCTGCCCAGTGGGTTTCCCGAGGGGATAACGGTGCGGGAGCTAGCGGTACGCGATAGCAGGGTGACCGTGCGCATCCGACCGGAAGGCACGACCGTCGACGTCACTTCGGGTGGTCCGGTCACCGTCGAGACGCCCGCCGGCCCAGCGACCGTCCGTCCGGAAGCACCGCTGACCCTGCCGACCAGGAGTGCCTGTCCCTGACCTGGAAGAGTTGCCGCACCTTGCGTAACTGCTCCGGGAGCGCAACCGTGTGAGTATGAGTCTCACCCTCTGCCGGCTCGTCGGGTGAACGGGCTGACCGACCGAATCCTTGGGAGGAAATATGGCGAACAGGTGGACGGAGCAAGACATACCGGATCAGAAGGGCCGAGTTGCCGTCGTCACCGGCGCCAACAGCGGACTCGGGTTCGAGGCCGCTCGGGCACTCGCGGCACACGGCGCGTCGGTGGTGTTGGCGGTGCGGGATGTGGACAAGGGTAAACATGCCGCGGGCCGTATCGCCGGTGCTGTCCCAGGCGCGGACACCACCGTCCAACAGCTCGATCTGACCTCGCTGGAATCTGTGCGCAATGCCGCCGACCAGCTCAGGTCCGCACATTCCACTATCGATCTGTTGATCAACAACGCCGGCGTGATGTACCCGCCGAGGCAGACCACCAGCGACGGGTTCGAGCTGCAATTCGGCACGAACCATTTGGGACACTTCGCGCTCACCGGCCTGTTGCTCGACAGGATGTTGCCGGTACCGGGTTCGCGGGTGGTCACGGTCAGCAGCGTCGGCCATCGTATCCAGGCGCGGATCAACTTCGACGATCTCCAGGGGGAGCGGTCCTACAACAGGGTTGCGGCGTACGGCCAGTCCAAGCTGGCGAATCTAATGTTCACCTACGAACTGCAGCGTCGCCTGTCCGGCACCGGCAACACGATCGCGGTCGCGGCTCACCCGGGTGCCGCCAACACCGACTTGATGCGCAACCTGCCGACCGCGCTGCGCGCGCTCGTGCCGATCCTTGCGCCCATCGTCTCGCAGAGCCCAGCGATGGGCGCTTTGCCGATACTCCGCGCGGCCACCGATCCCGCCGTGCGCGGCGGTCAGTACTACGGACCGGGTGGATTCCTGGAGACCCGCGGCTACCCGAAAATCGTCGAATCGAGTGGACAATCGCATGACACAACGATTCAGCGACGCTTGTGGACGGTCTCGGAGGAATTGACCGGAGTCACGTTCCCCGTCTGACCGTAGCGGTCGACCGCTGCTGGTACGCACGCTGCCGCCACGGCGGTCGTAGCTGGTGGATCTACGTCGAAAGGTCGAGACTGGTTATTGCCATGCCCGTGCTGTTACGGCACGCGACCGTACGGGTCGCGAGCCGTTGGAATTGCCCGATCGGGCGAGGTGTGTGGGTCTTCGTCTATCGAGATGAAGGAGGCTGGAAATGAATCACTCGGACTTGGACCCGACCTTCTATCGGAACGCAGCGGAGGCAGCGGCCGCGCCACCGGAGCGGCTGGCCTATGTTGTTGCGTTCGACGGCCGGGCGCAGAAACCGGATGCGCTGTCAGTCATCGATGTGGATCCGGTCTCGACCACCTACGGCCGGGTGGTGGGCTGGACCGAGGTACCCCATCTGGGCAATGAGCTGCACCATTTCGGCTGGAACGCCTGCAGCAGCGCGCTGAAACACGAGGGCCACGACCTTGCGGGGCTGGCTCGGCGGTACCTGATCGTGCCGGGTCTGCGTTCGTCGCGCCTGTACGTGTTCGATACCCAGCCCGACCCACGCCAGCCCACGCTGTCCAAGATTGTGGACAGCTCCGAACTCGCGGCCAAGGCCGGCTATTCCCGTCCACACACGCTGCACTGCGGGCCGGACGGTGTGTTCATGACCTGCCTTGGTGGGGCAGACGGATCGGACGGGCCGGGCGGGATCGCGCTGCTCGATCACGGTACGTTCGATGTGCTGCGGCAATGGGAGACCGACCGTGGGCCACAATATTTCGCGTACGACGCCTGGTGGCATCTCAACCAGAACACGCTGATCAGCAGCGAGTGGGGCACCCCGTCGATGATCGAGGACGGGCTGCAGCCGGAGCTGCTGCTGGCCGACAAGTACGGCCACGCGATCCACTTCTGGGACCTCACCGCCGGTCGGCACCAGCAGCGGATCGATCTGGGCGAGCAGTACCAGATGCCACTCGAGCTGCGCCCTTCGCACGATCCGGACGCCGCGTGGGGGTTCGTCGGGGTGGTGATCTCGACCGAGGATTTGTCGGGCTCGGTGTGGCGTTGGCACCGCGATGGTGGCGTGTGGGCGGTCGAGAAGGTGATCACCATTCCGGCCGAGCCGGCTGATCCGGACCTGCTGCCGCCGGCGCTGAAACCGTTCGGCGCGGTGCCACCGCTGGTCACCGACATCGACCTGTCGGTCGACGACGCATACCTCTACGTCTCGTGCTGGGGGACCGGGGAGCTCCAGCAGTTCGACGTGCGCGATCCGGCCAACCCGAAAAAGACAGGTGCGGTCCGGCTCGGCGGGATCGTGGGCCGCACCGCCCACCCGGCCGCGCCGAACCAGCCACTTGCCGGCGGCCCCCAGATGGTCGAGATCAGCCGCAACGGTCGTCGGGTCTACCTCACCAACTCGCTCTACAGTGCGTGGGACGACCAGTTCTACCCGGACGGGGTCGGCGCCTGGATGGCCGTGATAGATACCGATCCCGACGGCGGAATGACCATCGAGGAGGCATTCTTCCCGCACGACGAGGAGTTTCGAGGTCTGCGGGTGCACCAGGTGCGTCTCCAGGGCGGCGACGCATCCTCCGACTCCTACTGCTACCGGTAGTCGGGTCGAGCGGGGCGCGCTGTCAGTCGGTTGCACTCCACTCGGCGGTACTACCCGATGCGGAGATCTGATCAGCCCGAAACCGTATGGCCGCAGCGTGTGTCAGGGCGTGTCCAGCACAGTTGCCGGGACGCCGTAGGGCAGGAACCGCACGCGACGGTGTTGATCGGTATTGTCGCGATGCGCACGCAAGGCTTCGAGCTCGCTCGGAAAAACCTGCTCGACCCTGGCCTCGCCGGCGTTGTCGATGCTGTAGATGACCCACACCCCACTGCCGGTCTCGCCGGTCGTCGCGCCCTCCGGCTTCGGCGGCCGCGTCGGCTCCGGCTGAACGAATTGACCGAGCAGCGACGCCAGCGTACTCACGTTTGCGCGATCGATGTACTCGCCGGCCTTTCCGAGGAGGTCGCGGAATTCGATCCCCACCTCCCGCAACGCGCGTTCGAATTCTTCCGGATCGATCCCGAAAGGCCTGTCGGCTGCCATCACATTGCTCCTGGAGACGAATTCGGCGCTACGTTTTCAGTGTCCTCGCGCAACCGCGACTTCGCCACGCCTGGCAATCATGATGGCCTGACGTGGCGACTCGTTCGTGCGCGGAAGCATCGGGAGCCTTTTCGCGCGGCGGCGGGGTCGCGGCTAGCCGATGTGCGGCGGCAGCTGTCGATCGTCGTGCTCGACGCCGAGTTCGTGATGCGGAGTGCGGCGGAGTTCGCTGTAGCCGGGTTACCGGTCCGCACCACGGTGCGGCAATCCGTCGACACGTCGCGCGCGCAGCCCGCAACGCATCACAAGTTGTCGATATCGACTGCCGTGGCCATGGCCTGGTACCCCGCGTCGTTCGGGTGTAGGTGGTCGCCGCTGTCGTAGATCGGAGCGATCTTCTCCGTGTCGACCGGATCGGCGATCGCCGTGGCGAAATCCGCGACTCCGTCGAAGGCACCGGAATTGCGGATCCAATCGTTGATTGCGTGGCGCTTTGCTGCCGACCGGGTGGAGTAGTGGTCCGAGTCACCGAACGGCAGCATCGTCGCGCCGACGACCTTGATGCCGCGTTCATGAGCCTTCTTGATCAGCGCACGGTATCCGGCGATGATCTGATCCGGGGAGACGTCCGCGCCGGGTTTGTAAGTTGGCTGATCGGTCTCACTGAACCCGATGTCGTTGACGCCTTCGAGGATGATCACGCTGCGCACTCCTGGTTTGTCGAGGGCATCGCGCTCGAACCGAGTAGCGGCACGGTCGCCGTACCAGGCGGAATCGTTGAGCACCAGGTTCCCGCCGATGCCCTCGTTCAGCACGGCGCGCTGCTTGCCGACGACCGCCAGCCGGTCGGCGAGTGCGTCCGTATAGCGGCGGTTGGCACCTGCGGTCGAGGCGAAACCATCGGTGATCGAGTCGCCGAAAGCCACGACGGTGTCTCGCCGGACCGAACCATCCGAGACTTCGACATCGGTCAGGTAATACCAGGATTTCGTATGCTCGCCGAAAGCTGTCGCGCCCGCATCGGTCACGTGATCTCCGGCCGCGCGGTATGTGTCGGTCCACGCCTGTGAGTGGAAGGTGGCAGGTCCGGTGGTGCCTGCGAAATAGAGAGTCACCGTCACCGACTCGAGCGGCGCTACTCGCAATTCCGCTGCGTCACTTGCTACTTCTGCACCGGCAGGAATAACGACGTGCTCGGATGAGTCGAATGTCAACGGCCGCAGTGTATCCGGCCGGGTCGCCGCACCGTCGGCGGCAAGGGCGATGGTCGCGCCGGTCAGTTCGAGTGGGCTCGCGCCGAACCGGTTGGATAAGCGGATCCTCGCGTTGTCGCCACCGTTGGTGACCCGCACGACCTGGCGGATGGTCTGTCCGGAGAATCCCTGTTCAGACCAGTTCGGGCCGAATCCGGCTGATGGGCGCTGCATCGCCGCCGACCAGGCCGCCGACCATGACCGCTCCGTACCGTTCGATGCCACGCCGCTGTGGTCGGCATCGCATGCCGACAGAGTCGCCGCCGCCACGGCCGCGACGGCTGCCAGCACCCCGCCAACGCTCAGTGACTTCTTCACCATCTCGATCCCTCAACTTCGTGATTGGTCGCAAATCCGAAAACCTCGCCGGACTAACGGGTCCAGAGTGCCATTAAGATAGGACGACGGTAGCAGAAGGATGCGACTAATGGAACCATGATCCCATTTAATGCTGATGTCCTGCGCGGCTGGCGAATGTGGTGAATCAGCGTGCGGCCAGCTGAGTTCGGCTCCGACCGGGACACCGGCCTTCATCCACGACCTATCTGCCGAGCAGGTCTCGAACGTGAACGGCGACGGTGGTCACGTGCGCATCCAGGTGTTGACCAACACCGGCGCGCTCGACCGTGACAAGCAACTGGCCGTCGTACGGCAGCTGGCCGATCTCGTGGCGAAGGCCGCCGGTGATCCGTCGCTGGCTGAACGTACCTGGGTGCTGCTGACCGAGGCGGTCCCCGGCGGGTGGGGGTTGGCCGGGCACGCGAACACCAATGAGGAACTGGTCACCGCCGCCCGCGCCCAGCTGGCCGAGATCGCCGCCGGCAACGCGTGACGTCGGCTGTCAGGAGCTTGTGCGCGTACGCGATTTCACGTCGGTCAGTAGGGAATGGGTTTGTTCGTCTCGGCCCAGCCGCGCTCGATATCGCTGCCGGGCGGGGGTGGGAACAGTCCCGCGATCATCCAGGTGTCCCGGGGCACCTCGTTGATATTGAACTCGACATGCAGCCCGCGATCGTGGGTGTACGGGGCCATGAGGGCGTGCAGGCGCTCGGTCATGCGTTTGCGCAGATCGGGGTCGTCGACCTGGCGTGCCAGATGGTCGATGGTGATTCGCACCGAAGGGATCGCTACGCCGCCGACGTAGCAGGAATCGGCCGGAACCTCGTGGAAGAGCGCGACCGCGTAGAACTCCGGCAGCCCGAAGCGCGCGTAGTAGGCGGTGATGTCCTTGGCGAAGTTCTGTTTGTCCGCGGCCGTGAAGGTGTCGGCGGGGTGATAGATGTGCCACAGCGGCATGATGAATTCCTTTCGACGAGTCTGATTTTCAGCGACCGAGCGGCAGCGCGAGGCCCTCGACCGGCCCGGACAACGCGGCCTTCACCTGTCTGGTGAACTCATCCACGAGCACCTCGGACGCTCCCTGCTCCAGCCCGTCGGCGACCGCCGTGGCGACCTCGGCCGGGCCGATCTTCGGCACCGCGAGGGCCTTCACCATGTCGGTGTCGGCGAATCCGAGATGCACACCGACTACCTGTGTGCCCTGCTCCGCCAATTCGATCCGCAGCGAATTGGTGATCGACCACAGCGCGGCCTTGGACGCCCCGTACGCCGCCGCCCCCGAACTCCAGGACAGCACCGAGTGGATATCCACCAGCGCCCCACCACCGTTCGCCGCGAGGACCGGTGCGAATGCCCGCGCGATCCGCAGCGGCCCGAAGACATTCGTCTCGAACGTCTCCACCACATCCGCCATCTCGGTCCGCAACAGCGGGCCCGGCCGCAGCACGCCCGCGTTGTTCACCACGATGCTCACATCGCCGGCCCGCTCCGCCACCGCGGCGATCGAATCCGGGTCGGTCACCTCCAGTTCGAGCGGTACGACCCGCGGATCGTCGCTGACTTCCGGCTTGCGTGCGGTCACGTACACCTTGGTCGCGCCCCGGTCCAGGAACTCCTGTGCGAACGCGCGGCCCAGCCCGCGCTGCCCGCCCGTCACCAGCGCGACCGTGCCCTCGATTGTCGTCATGTCTACCTTCCTGATTCCCTCTTGCAGCTATCTGACTATATAAAACTATAGCCAACTAGGTGGTGGCAGGTCGAGTGAAGCTTTCGCCACGCCCCGTCGCTCGGTCCGTTGGAGTGGCACGAACGCCCGGATGGCCGCGTGGCGTGCGGTTCGAAACGGCCGATGACAGTTGGCGGTCAACTCTGGAATTGGGAATAGGCGGACACGAACAAGCTAGGGGTTCCCGTAGTCGGGGAAGAGGTCGGTCATTTCGTCGATGACCTCCTGCGGCGAGGTCGGTTCGGCGACGGCTCGGTCGAATGCCTCGATGTAGGAACGCGATTGTGCGAGTTGCCGTTCGGCGTCGTCGTCGGGCGCGCCGGGGTCCCGGTGGCCGGCGATGATCGTGGCGGAGTCCAGGTCGGTGATCTTGTCGATGGTCGCCAGCCACGTCCGCCGGCTGTCGGGAGTCGAGTTCCACAACCACATATGGGCGAGGCGGCGGTCTTCGTCGACTGTCATGAGAGCGCCGACCAGGATGGCGTCGCGCGCACCGGAGATCAGCGTGGCGGTCGACCCGGGCCACGTGGCGGCGGTGTCGGGATCCCATCCCGGTGCACCGTCGATGGGCAGGTATCCAGTATTGAAGACATCGATCGCGACAGACATGGAACTAGCTTTCGCTCGCAATGGGGGCAATCGGTGGCTTGGACCACCTGAAAGCCGGATCAAGCTCGAGTATCCGAAGTCGGTTCTGGACGCTCCATCACCTGAATGTGTGACCCCATCGATCGCCGTGCGGCCTCGTCCGCAACAACACGCTGGAGCAACATTGCTCGCAATCGTTGGTATTTCGATGGCGGCCATGATGGGTTGATGACGCGAATCGATGATCACTCGAGGTCGGCAGGCGGAGCGGTCGCGGCCGGTGCGGTGGTGTCAGCTGCTGTCGCACCCGCGGCGCGAGAGATCCGGGTGCTCGCATTGAACACGTGGCACAGCGGCAGCAAAGTCGCCGATGGAATTCAGCTGATCACCGATCTCATCATCTCGACACAGGCGTCGATCGTGCTGCTTTCGGAGGCGACCGAAGCGACCACGGCTGTCGCGGCCGAACTGCGGCGGCGGGGGCACGAGTTCCATGCCGTCCCCTCGCGCGACACGGGAATTCTGTCGATGTTTCCGGTCGAGGACAGCGCCGATCTGCGATGGATGGTCAAGGCGCGGTTGCGCATCGACGGAAAGCGCCTCACCGTCTACTCCGCGCATCTCGAGTATCGCTGGTATGCGTCCAACCTGCCCCGAGGATACGGCCCCGGGGCCCCGGCGCCGGGCGAGTTCGCCGAGCACGAGTGGAACAAGCTGCCGGAGGGCCCGGTGATCGACCCTGCCGTGATCGAGCGCGTCAACGCGGCCTCGGGCCGCTGCGAGGTCATCAGCGACTTTCTCGCCGACACGAAAGCCGAGATCGCCGACGGGGCTTCGGTGATCATAGGTGGCGATCTGAACGAGCCGTCCCTGCTGGATTGGACGCCCGCCACAGCGAACTTGTTCGACCACAACGGTGTGGTGTTGGCGTGGGAGACCACTCGACGACTGCAACAAGCCGGTTTCATCGATGCCTACCGATCGATGTACCCGGACCCGGCCACCCACCCCGGACTCACGTGGCCCTCGGACAACATCGATGTGGATGTCGCCGAGCTCGCCTGGGCTCCCGAGGCCGACGAACGCGATCGCGTCGACTACATCTTCGCCCGCGGTGCCGCGCTGCGCCTGTCTGCCGTCGGCATCATCGGCCCGCGTGGGTCCATCATGCGCGGTACCCGACTCCAAGAATCAACCCAGGACAATTTCCTCGACTCGCCAGCGCAGTGGGGCAGCGACCACAAAGGCATCTTCGCGACATACCAACTCGGCGACTGACAGACAGGATGGGGTGCGCGCCTGCGCCCTGCGCGCTATCCGGTGGTGCCCTCTCGAATCCGGCTTGTTCGACCCGGTCCTCGGGCTGGAGAGGATTGCTCGGTCTCGGGTCGAACGGCCGGGAAGCGCCGTGGGCTTTCAAGCGTGCGGGCGCTTCCCGGTATTTCGTGGTCAGGGTCAGAGATCCATGAGATCGGTTGCGAGACTGGTCAATTCGTGCTTGTAGGTCGCGACGAGTCCGACCAGTGAGTCGGCTTGGGCTTCCTGCGCCTTGACCATGGATTCGAGCACCGCCACCCTACGGCGAAGTTTCGCGATGATCCTCGCCTGATCGGTGATGATCTCTTGATGATCGCTGATTCTCGCCGCTGCGACCTCACCGGCAGAAGCCGCCTTCTCGGTGGCCAGGACGACTGAACTCGAATAAGTCACCAGATCCTCTGCCGCTACCGCCATCAACTCCACTTCCTCTTCGGACCCGAGGGCTGTCTCGCCGTCGGTCGCCGCCGCATCTTCGGCAACGTCACTCTCGGTGGGACTGCCCTCTTCCGCAGCCGCTTGCTCGATCTCTGTAGTGGTTTCACCCTCGGCGACCGCAGTACCTTCCACAACCGAGACCTCCGCCTCGAGCACCGGTTCGGCCTCCGGCTCTGCCGCCTCCGCGATCACAGGCACTTGCTCGGCTGCCGCTTGTGCTGCGACGGGCAATGCCACCACGGTGGCCAGGGTCACGCCCTCTTCTGCAGCTACCTCGATATCACCCGGTTCGGCCGCCGTCTGGTCCGCACTGGGCGCCTCGCTTTCGGCAGCTACCACCTCATCGGCAGCTATTGTGTCTTCCTCGGCCGCGTCCACATCGACCGGCACCGATTCCGCTGTGACTTCGGTATCGGCTGCCGGCTCACCTTCGATTACCACCTGCTCTTGGTCAACCGCTTCGACGGACTCGGTGCCCTCGGCAACGGGTTGCGCCGCAGCTGCTTCCGCGACCGTCTCGCTGTCTATCAGTGCCTCGCCTTCGGCGGCCACCTCCGCTTCGGCGACCTGCCCGCCTTCGGTCTCCGCCTCCTCGGTAATGGCTGGTTCAGCCTCGGCGACCACCGAATCGCGGTCCGCTGCTGCGGCGACGTCCACCTCGGCAGATATTTCGGTCCCGACGTCCGCACTGCCTTCTGCCACCGCCTCCGCACCCGAGGCACTGGCAGTCTCGGCCTCAGCCATCGTCACCCCGCCCGCACCGGTGTCGGCGTCTGAGATCTCGACTGCGGCTCCCGATTCGGCCTGCGGCACTTCGTCTTCGGCCATTGTTTCGGCTTCGGTCTCCGTGGCCACCGCGTCGTCTTCGGCCACCAACGCTACGGCTTCGGCAGCAACGCCAGGTTGAGCCTCGGCGGCAATTTCGTCTTCGGCGGTCGCCGTGTCCGTTTCCTCGGCTGTGTCGACACTCTCGGCTTCGGCCACGGCTGTCGGGTCGGTTTGCGGCACTTCGTCTTCGGTGGCAGTGTCGGCCTCGGTCGCAGCAACGGTGGCTGTCTGTTCCACCGACTCCGCATCGTCGGCCAATGCTTCAGCGTCGGGTTGGGCCTCGGCGGCTTCGCAATCGCCACCAACTTCCTCTTCGGTGGCCGCGTCCTCGGTTGCCTCGGCCGCGTCGGCGGCGTCGGCTTCGTCGGTCTCGACTATTGCCTCGGCTTGTGGCACTTCATCTTCGGCAGCGGGGTCGCCTTCGGCGGCAACCGCAACTTCGATGACCGCG
>NZ_JBFAWD010000006.1:40400-76117 GCF_040680135.1 Nocardia sp. NPDC052112
GCTCTCAGCAGCAACTTCGGATACGGCGTCGGCTCCCTCTGTTTCCGCGGCCTCGGCTTCGTCGGTCTCGACTATTGCCTCGGCTTGTGGCACTTCGTCTTCGGTTGCGGGTTCCTCTTCGGCAACTGCGGCACCATCGATTGCCGCAGCTTCGGTGACCGCCTCGCTCTCGGCAACAGTGTCGCCGGTATCCGGGTCGCTCTCGGCGGTCGAGGATTCGCTGGCGTCGAGTTCCTCAGCTACGGATTCCGCTTCGGTGTCGGCGCCGGCTTCCGCTGTTTCCTCGGCCGCGTCCGCCACCCCGGTTCCGTTGGTCTCGACTATGCCCTCGGCTTGCGGCACCTCATCTTCGACTGCTGTTTCGTCTTCGGCCGTGGGGATGGTATCGGTCTGTCGCGCCGACTCTGTGTCTTCGCCCGATGTTTCGGCTGCGTCGGGTTGGGTCTCAGCGGCTTCACTTTCGGCAGCAATGTCGTCTTCGGGGGCCGCGCCGTCGGTTTCCTCAGTCGCGTCCGCGACCTCGACTCCCGACTCGGCTTGCGGTACTTCATCTTCGGCTTCGGTCTCAGCGGTGGCTACAGCGTCGGCTTCCGCTACTGGTGCTACAGCTTCGGCCGCACCGTCAGGTTGAGCCTCGGCGGTTGCCTCGTCTTCGGCGGTCGCCGTCTCCGGTTCCTCGGCCGCGCCCTCGGACGCGGTTGTCGGATCGGTTTGTGGTACTGCGTCTTCGGCTGCGGGCTCGTCTTCGTCGGCTGCCTCGCTTTCGGCTGCCGCAGCTTCGGTGACCGCCTCGCCTTCGGAATCCTGGTCGCTCTCCGCGGCCGGAGATGCACTGGCGTCGGGTTCCTCAGCTACGGTTTCCGCCTCAGAGTCGGTGACGGTCTCGTCTTCAGGTGCCGACGCTCCACTCTCAGCAGCAACCTCGTTTTCGGCGGCAGCTTGCTCTGCTACCTCAGCCGCGTCCGTGGCCTCGGCTTCGTCGGCCTCGGCCTGCGGTATCTCATCTTCGGCTGCTGCTCGAGCTTCGGTCTCAGTGGCGACAGCGTCGGATTCCGCCACTGGCGCGACAGCCTCGGCCGCATCGTCAGGTTGAGCCTCGGCGGTTGTCTCGTCTTCGGCGGTCGCCGCCTCCGTTTCCCCGGCCGTGTCGGCACCCTCGGCTTCGGACGCAGCTGTCGGGTCGGCTTGTGGCGCTTCGTCTTCGTCGGCTGCCGCATCTTCGGCGACCGCCTCGCCCTCGGCAACAGGGTTGTCGTCGGTAACCTGGTCGCTCTCGGCAGCCGAGGATTCGTTGGTGTCGGGTGCCTCGGTTACGCGTTCCACTTCGAAGTCGGTGACGGTCTCGTCTTCGGTCGCCGCCACTCGACTCTCGGCAGCGATTTCGTCTTCAGCGGCAGCTTGCTCTGTTTCCGCAGCCGCGTCCGCGACCTCGGCTTCGTCTGCCTCGGCTTGCGGCACGTCATCTTCGGCTTCGGTTTCAGCGGCTATAGCGTCGGCGTCCGCCGCCGGCGCCACAGCTTCTGCCGCATCGTCAGGTTGAGCCTCGGCGGTTGTTGCGTCTTCGTCGGTCGCGTCGGCTTCGGTTGCGGCGGTCGGATCGGCTTCTGGCACTTCGTCTTCGGCGCCTGTTTCGTCTTCGGTCGCAGCGGCGGCATCGGTCTGTTCCACTGACTCCGTGTCTTCGCCCGATGCTTCGGCTTCAGCTTCAGGTTGAGCTTCGGCAACTTCGCTTTCGGTCGCAGCTTCGCCTTCGGTGGCTGCACCCTCGGTTTCCTCCGTCGCGTCGGCGACCTCGGCTTCGTCGGAATCGACTGTCCCCTCGGCTTGTGGCGCTTGGTCTTCGGCTGCGGGCTGGTCTTCGGTGACCGCCTCGCCCTCGGTAACAGCATCGCCCTCGGTAATCGGGTCGCTCTCGGCGACCGAGGATTCACTGGGGGCGGGTTCTTCAGCTACGGGTTTCGCTTCAGCTTCGGTGACGGGCTCGTCTTCGGTCGCCGCTACTTCACTCTCGGCAGCGATTTCGTCTTCGACGGCAGCCTCCACTGTTGCCTCGGTCGCGTCCGTGGCCTCGACGCCGTCGGCCTCGGCTGTCCCCTCGGCTTGCGGAACCTCATCTTCGGCTGCAGAATGGGCCGCGGCAGCTTCGCTTTCAGCGGCAATTTCGTCTTCGGTGGCCGCGCTCTCGGTTTCCTCGGTTTCGACTGTCCCGTCGGCTTGTGGGGCTTCGTCTTCGGCTGCGGTCTCGTCCTCGGCGGCTCCCACTTCACTCTCAGCAAATGTTGATTCAGCCGGCAGCACCTCGGTATCCTCGGTCGCCGCCGCTGGCTCCGACTCGGCCGTTAGGTCGTCCTCGGCCGTCGATGCCGTAATCTCCTGGGTTTCTTCGTCTTCAGCAACCGTCGCTGCATTCTCGGCTGCCGCTTCGCGCGATGCGGTTGCCGTTTCGGCCTCGGCCGTGGTGGCCGTCTGCGGCTCCGCCACCGCCACCTCGTCATCGGTAGCTGTCGTCTCCTCCTCGGCGGCGCCCGTGTCTGCGGTGGCCTGCGCCCGGCCGTCGGTAGTTGTCATAATTGTCCGCCCTTTCGAACACTGCGATCGTTCCCCGATTCGAGATTTCGGGGCCTCAAGGGTCGCACGAGATCGCGGTTGCTGCTTCCGAATACGGCAGTGCTGGTATGCAATTGAGCGGAAGTGCGCGATAGAAACCGATCTGTGACTCGAAATGTCGGTGACGTCGCGTCGGCCGGGATCGAGCGGGCAGCACGCTGTCACGCCACCGTGGACGGACGACTCGGGCAAGCGATGATGCTGAAATGTTGCTGTGTCGGGGCTGATTCGGCCGGCGCGAACTGGTGGCGCCCGATGGGGGTCAATTCTGTATGCCGCGTCCCGCGCGACCGTGGCTGCGCAAGACACCTCGAACTCGCCTCGACCACACCGTCTTCGGCACGAGCCGATGCGGGGACAGACAGTTCGTGCGATGAACGCGGACGCTGATCGATCACATCGAAGATCGAAAGCCTGGAACTTGGGCCACCGACACGTGAGCCCGGCCCTGACAGCTAAGTTGTAGCGAATCAACGCCCCCGGGTTATCGAATCCGCTCCGAAGCAGTGGCATGCGAGCACGAATCGGGTCGAGCCCCCGGGACCCGGGAATCGAGCAGTGTGCGCAACGGGATCCTGGTCTCGTCACCGACCGAGACGCCCTCTGTGCCGGGCCGGGCGCGTCGGCGTTCGATGAGACCGGCGAAGTACTCGGCGAATGCCTGCACGGCGTCGGTGCGCGCGCGTTTGTCGTCGTCGGACAACAGTGCGTCCGGGACACCGAAGCCCCGGCCGGTCGGCCAGCCGCGGCTACCGTGGTGTTCGGACACGGACTGCTGTTCGGCGGCTGGATGTTTCAGCCGCAGATCGAGGTGCTGTGTGAGCACTACCGCTGCGTCACGATCGACTGGCGTGGACAGGGTGCGAGTCCGGCGACCACCCGCGACTATGACATGGACACCCGCACCGGCGACGCCGTCGCGCTGATCCGCCGCCTGGAAGTCGCTCCGGTGCACTGGGTCGGTCTGTCCATGGGCGGCTTTGTCGGGCTGCGAATCGCGGCGCGTCTTTCCGGGTACGGCAACCACGCCGAGCGACGCACCCTGACCACCCGCGCCTCCGCTGGTTCGTCGCGTCACAACCACTCGCGTAGGACCTCCGCGATACGCCGGAGCGCCGCATCGGAGGTCATCCGCCAGTGTGTGGTAGCCACCTGATGGTTGTGTACGGAACCTGCCACTGCGGCCGTCCAGGTCGCGGCGTTCCCAGACCCGGTCGGATCGTCCTCGGCCGCGGTGAAGTAGACGAGATCCCCGTCGAAGGACCGCGCACGATATGCCGAGTCGAGAGCCGCCGAATCGATCGCCGCGTGCACGATCCGTTCGATCCGCGCCGCCCCGAAGGACGCGAACGGCTCGGGGAGCGTGCTCAACCGCTGTGCCAGCCGGGGCAATTCCACGGTTTCGTCCAGGCCGAATTCCGCGGCCCGATCGCCGAGCAGTCCACCGAGCAGTTCCGGCACCATGACCTCGATCCCCGCGAAGGGGGATTCGGTGGTTTCGAGTAGTCGACTGTCCATCATGCCGAGCAGCGCGACCTGTGCGCCCTCGTCCTGGAGCTGGACGGCCATGGCATGGGCGAGCACACCGCCCAGTGACCAGCCGAGCAGGTGGTAGGGCCCCTCCGGCTGCACCGCACGAATGTGTTTGACGTAGTGCCGTGCCCAATCCTCGATCGAATCCGGCAGCGGGTCCGCCGAACTCAGCGCGGGGGACTGGAGTCCGTAAATGGGCCGATCCGCATCGAGGTGGGCGGCCAGCCCGGCGAACGACCATGCGATGCCCCCGATCGGATGGATGCAGAACAGCGGCTCGGCGGTACCGGAGGTCCGCAGTGGCAACAGCACATCGAATGCCGCGTCGGCACCGGCGCCCTCGGTGCCGCGCGCACGCAATTCCGCGACGATGCCCGCAGGGGTGGGGGCGGCGAACACCCACATCACCGGAATCGTCTCGGCCATCGCCTCGTTCAACCGAGCCGTCAACTTGGTCGCGATCAGTGAATTTCCGCCGAGTTCGAAGAAGTTGTCATCCAATCCGATGCGATCGAGACGCAGTACATCCGCGAAGATCTCGCAGACCAGGGTTTCGAGCGCTGTCGTCGGTGCACGGTAGGCGCGGGTCCCGAGCTCCGGTTCGGGCAGCGCCGCGCGGTCGAGTTTGCCGACCGGGGTCAACGGGATGTCGTCGAGGATCACGATCGCCGCGGGCACCATATGCGACGGCAAGGTCCGTGCGGCCCGGTGGAGCAGCCGATCCGGATCTATCTCCCGGTCCGGGGCGGCCACCACGTACGACACCAGAACCGTTGCCCCAGCGGCATTCTCCCTGCCGACCGTGACGGCGAAATCCACTTCCGCCTGAGCGGCCAGTACCGCATCGATCTCGCCGAGTTCGATGCGGAAACCACGGATCTTCACCTGGAAATCGGTGCGACCCCGATAGTCGAGCTCGCCGTCGGCAGTCCATGCCACCAGATCGCCGGTGCGATACATCCGGGCACCCGGCTGGAACGGGTTGGCGACGAAACGATCCGCCGTCAGGTCGGCGCGATCGAAGTAGCCCCGCGCCAATTGTGCTCCGGCCAAGTACAACTCACCCGCGACACCGACCGGAACCGGCCGCAACCGTGCATCCAGGACATACACCTGGCTGTTCCGTACCGGTCTGCCGATCGGTACGGCCGGTTCATCGACCCGGTCCACCCGATGGCTGGTGATCGACACCGCCGCCTCGGTCGGGCCGTACAGGTTGTACAGCGACGCCGCGGGCACTGCCGCCGTGAAACGGCGCGCCAGCGCGGCGGGCAGGGTCTCACCGATCGCCAGCACCCGGCGCAAAGAATCCGGCAGCCGACCCGTCAGCAATGCGTCCAACATCGACGGCACCGCGTGCAGCGTGGTCACACCCGTACGTGCCATCAAATCGTTCAGGTACTCCGGGTCGCGGTGGCCGTCCGGCGCGGCGATCACCAGGCGGCCGCCGCAGACCGCGGCCGACCAGAACTCCCATACGGACAAATCGAACGTCGCCGCCGTCTTCAGCAATACCGCGTCATCGACGGTCAATCCGAATCGCGCTGTCTTCCAGACCAACTGATTGACAATCGCACCGTGCGAGACCACGACACCCTTCGGACGACCTGTGGAACCCGACGTGAAGATCACATAGGCCGCGTGCTCGGCGCGCAACGGTGCGATCCGCTCTCCGTCGGCGATCGGGGCCGCGTCCACCGCGGACAGGTCCAGTCGATCCACCAGTACCACCGGTGCGGCGGAGGTCCTGAAATCCGTGTCGGCATCGGTCAGTACACAAACCGGTGCCGCCGTCGCCAGAATGTAGTCGGTTCGCTGCGCGGGCTGATCCGGATCGACCGGCACGTACACACCACCGGCTTTGCTCACCGCATACATCGCGACGACCAGATCCACCGAACGCCGAATGGCCAACGCCACCAGTGACTCCGGGCCGACGCCCGACGAAATCAAGTACCGCGCAACCTTGTTCACGCGTCCGTCCAGCGAACTGTAGGTGATTCGAGTACCGTCGGCAGCGACCAACGCCGTTGACTCCGGTGTGGCAGCGACGGTCTCGTCCAGCAACGACACCAGTGTGGTTGCCGTATTCACCTGCTGCGCAGTGTCGTTCCACGCCGTGAGGATCCGGGTACTTTCCTCGGCGGCGAGCAGATCGATCGCACCCACCGGCATCCGCGGATCCGCGATCACGGCATCGAGTACCCGCACGAACCGGTCCACGAAACTCCGCACCGTCGACTCGTCGAACAGCTCCGCGGCGTAGGTGAAGAAGCCGCCGATACCTGCCGGGACACCGCCCTCGTCGTAACTGTCGGCCATGATCACATGCAGATCGAATTGCGACAGCTGACGGTCCGTTGCGAACTCCGTGACGGTCAGGCCCGGCAACTCCAGCCTGGCCGGGGCCAGATTCTGGAACGACAGCCCAACCTGGAACAGCGGATGCCGCGCGGTCGAGCGCACCGGATTCAGCACTTCGACCAACCGTTCGAACGGCACATCGGCGTGGGCGAACGCTTGGACGTCGATATCACGTTGCCGCGCAAGCAGTTTCGTGAAATTCGCACCCGCATCCACCTGGGTGCGGAACACCAGCGTGTTGACGAACATGCCGATCAGATCGTCCAGCACCGCCTCGCCCCGACCCGCTATCGGCGTACCGATCGCGATATCGTCGGTGCCCGACAATCGGGCCAGCAATACGGCCAGCGCGGTATGCGCAACCATGAACAGCGTCGCGCCCTCGGCCCGTGCCAGCCCCACCAGCGCCGCATGCGCACGCGCATCGATGCGTAGCTCCACTCGGCCGCCCGCGAACGACTGCACCGCCGGGCGCGGCCGATCTCTCGGCAACTCCAGCTGATCCGGCAGGCCGGCAAGGGCCCGCCGCCAGTAGGCGATCTGCTCGGCCGCCATCGACCCCGGCTGGTCCTCACCGCCGAGCAACCCCCGCTGCCACACCGTGTAATCCGCGTACTGCACGGCCAACGGCGACCAATCCGGTGCCTGCCCCAGCGCCCGAGCCGTGTACGCCGAGGCGAGATCACGAGTAAGCGGGCCGCCGGAGTAGCCATCGCCCGAGATGTGAGCGACGACCATGGCAAGCACGAATTCGCCGTCCGCGATCCGGAACAGCACCGCGCGCACGGGCACCTCGGCAGTCACATCGAAGGTCGTCGAAACCAGTTCCAGCACAGCGGATTCCGCCTCGGCGGCGGCGACGGTCCGAACCTCCAGCCGCGGCACACCGGAGTGTTCGGGAGGCAGGATGACCTGCACCGGATCCGCTGCGCCCGAGTCACCCACCCCCGGCTGCGGATATCTGGTTCGCAGGATCTCATGGCGCACAACGACATCGGTGAAGGCCTGCCCCAGCGCGGCGATATCCAGATCGCCCGTCAGGCGGATGGCGACCGGAATGTTGTATGCGGTCGACTCGGTATCGAACCTGTTGAGAAACCACATCCGCTGCTGTGCGGGCGAGAGCGGAATGCGTTCCGGCCGTGGGCCAGCGACCAGGGCGCGGCGACTCCCGGTACCGGTGAGCTGCGACACCTCCCGCGCGCAACCCGCAACGGTGGGCGCGGCGAACAGCACACGCACCGGGATCCGGGAATCCAGTGCCACACCGAGGCGAGCTGTCACCCGCGTGGCGAGCAGCGAATTGCCACCGAGTTCGAAGAAATTGTCGTCGGCGCCGATGCGCTCGATGCCGAGCACGTCGGCGAAGACACCGGCCACGGCCCGTTCCGTCACCGTCGACGGTTCCCGGTAGGTGCGCGTCGCGAACCGCGGTTCGGGGAGGGCGTTTCGGTCGAGCTTGCCGACCGCGGTCAACGGAATCTCGTCGAGCACCACGACCGATGCGGGAACCATATGCGGTGGCAGGCTCCGTGCCGCCCACCGCGCCAGTTGATCCGGATCCAGTGCACGACCCAGCACATATGACACCAGAATCGTGGCACCGCTGGGGTTTTCGCGGCCCAGGGTCACCGCGAAGTCCACGTCGGCGTGCGCGGTGAGCACCGCGTCGATTTCCCCGAGTTCGATGCGGAAGCCACGGATCTTCACCTGGAAATCCGTGCGGCCCAGGTACTCCAACTCCCAGCCGGTAGCCGCGGCATCCGGCACCTCGACCCACCGGACCAGGTCGCCGGTCCGGTACATCCGGTCACCCGGCGCACCCCACGGATTCGCGACGAAACGTTCCGACGTCGAGGCGCAACGCTCGTGATAGCCGCGGGCGAGTGCCGGGCCCGCCAGATACAGCTCACCGGTGACACCCGCGGGCACCGGGTGCAACCGCTCGTCGAGCACCGCCGCCCACCCGCCGGGTAGCGGACGGCCGATCGTTACCCGTTGTCCCGCAAGCAGAGTCGTATAGGTGGCGCCGATCGTCGCCTCGGTCGGACCGTATCCGTTGATGAAGCGGCGACCCGGCTGCCACCTGGCCAGCAGTTCGGCAGTGGTGGCCTCGCCACCTGCGGATACCACTTCCAGGTCGTCCAGGCCGGAGGGATCGACAGTGCCGAGCAGCGCCGGGGTGATGATCGTATGCGTCACCCGTTCGCCGCGAAGCAGGTCATGCAGTTCGGTGCCGCCGACGATATCCGGTGCGGTGATGACCAGGGTGGCGCCGCTGTAGAAGGCGCTGGACCACTCCTCGACCGATTGGTCGAAACTCGGCGAACACACATGCAGCATCCGATGGTCCGGCCCGAGCCCGAGCAGGTCGACGGAGTGGCCGATGAGTCCACCGAGCCCGGCGTGGGTGACGGCGACCCCCTTGGGCAATCCCGTCGACCCCGATGTGTAGATCACATAGGCCGGATGCGATATGCGCAGCGGCGCACACCGCTCCGCGTCGGTCACCGGGGCGGGCGACCGGGTGGCGCAGCTGGCGAGTACCGCGGGATCGTCCAACACCAGCCAATCCACCGTGTCGGGTAGACCGGCCTGCCGCGCGACCGTAATGCCCAGCACCGCACGGGAATCGGCCACCATATGCCGCACCCGGTCCACCGGATAGGTCGGATCGACCGGCAGATACGCGCCGCCCGCCTTGGCGACCGCCCAGACCGCGGCGATCATCTCGTACGAACGTCGCATCGTCAGCGCCACCACCGTCTCCGGCGCGACACCTCGATCGATCAGGACGCGCGCCAGACGCGACGACAGCTCGTCGAGTTCACCGTAGGTGTACGCCCGTCCCGCATCGCGCACCGCGACTCGGTCACGTCCGAAACCGACTCCCCGGGCGAGCAGATCCGGCAGCATCCCGACGGTAGCCGGGGCGCCGCCGCCGATCCGGGTCAGTCGCTCGTACTCGTCGTCGACCAACAGCGGCAGATCACACACCCGCGCCGCGGGCTGGTCCACGATTGCCGCGAGCACCTGAACGAACCGGCGGGCAAACAACTCCGCCGCACCGTCATCGAAAAGATCACGCACGAAGGACATCTCGCCGCGCGGCTGAGCCGAGTCACCATCCGCGTCCGAGATCGCCAGTGCCAGATCCCCGACCGCATCCGGCGGACTCTGGAACGACAGCGCCACCTGGAACAGCGGATGCCGACCCGGCGACCGCCGCGTTCCCAACAGATCGACCAACTCGTCGAACGGAATTCCGGCGTGCCCGAACCCTTGCAGTTCACGCTGGTATGCGTCCGGTAGGAGGTCGACGAAACGCGCGGCCCGATCCACGCGGGTACGCAGCACCAGCTCGGCACGGTGGCTGCCGGGCTTCGGAGTGCCGATCGCGATGTCGTCGGAGCCCGATAGTCGCGCGAGCATTGTCGCCAATGCCGTGCGCACCACCGCGGTCCATGTCACGCCCGCCGTATGCGCGAGCCGCCGTAGACCGGAGTGCACCTCGTTCGGAACCGAGAACTCCACTCGCCCACGGACATCGGACCGTATCGCCGTGCGCGGCCGCTCCGTTGGCAGCTCCAGCCGATCGGGCAGGCCCGCCAAGGCGGTGCGCCAGTACCGGGACCTGGTGATCGGGTCGTCCGATTCGGTGTCCAACAGCTGTGCGATATCGGCCGCGGTGCGGTCCGGTGCCGCGGGCAGCTCGGCGAGCAGGTGGCGAAGCCGATCGGCCACGGCCTGCGCGGTAGCGTCGGCGACGATATCGCGTCGGTATTTCACCTGCACCAGCGTCCGGGTATCCAGGAAGACCACGACGGTGATCGGATAGTGCGTGAAGTCGGCCCCGCGCATCTGCTCGATCCGCAAGCCGTCGATGGCGCCGCTGGCCTGCTGCAGCCCCTCGGCGTCGACCGGGTAGGACTCGAAGACCAGCATCGTATCGAACAGTTCGCCATTCGGAGCTTGTGGAGCCGGCGGGGAATACAGCCCGGCGACGCGTTGGATCGCGCCGAGTCCGAGGTGATGATGGTCCAACAACGACGCCTGCTCGGCCTGCAACCCCGCCACCAGGGTCCGCACCGTGGTGGCCCGATCGAATCGGATCCGCACGGGGATCGCGTCCACGAACAGGCCGATCATGTCGCCGATACCGTCGAGTTGCGGCGGTCTGCCGGAGACGGTCGCGCCGAAGACCACGTCGTCGCGTCCGGTGCTGCCGGCGATGACCAGACCCCACGCCGCCTGTATCACCGTGTTGGCGGTGACCTCGGCGGCCGCCGCGTACGCGGTCAGCGCCGAGGTCTGCGCGGTCGACAGATCGAATTCACAGACGCCGAACCCGTCGCCGACGGCCACGGGCCACGCCAGTTCAGGCGCGAGCATGGTCGGGGTAGCGCCGGTCAACGCCGCCGACCAGGCGTGTACCGCGGCATCGCGGTCTTGCCGCGCGAGCCACCGCAGGTAGTCGCGATAGGGCCGGACGGGTGCGAGCAGTGACGTGTCGCCGCCGGTCGCGTACAGGACCAGGAGTTCCTTCATCAGCAGCGGCATCGACCAGCCGTCGAGCAGGATGTGGTGTCCGGTCAACACGAGGTGGCTGGCCGTCCCCGACTGCTCGGAGTCGGTGGTGAACACCGTGAATCGCAGCAGCGGTGCCACCGCCGGATCGAATCCGCGTCGTCGCTCGGCGACCAGCAGTTCCGGCAGTTCGGCCTCGGACACGCCGTCGACAACCTGCCACGGCACCTCGACCCCGTCCACCACCAGCTGCACCGACGTGCCGTCGGCCGTTGGTACGAAGGCCGACCGCAAGTTCGCGTGCCGGTCCAGAATCGTCTGCGCGGCTCGGCGCAACCGGCCCATATCCAGCTCGCCGGTCAGCCGCGCGGCCAGCTGGATGATGTAGGCGTCGCCCGAATCGTCCAGTAGCTCGATAAGCACCCGCAACGAACCCTGCAGCGGTGACAGCGGCAGCACATCCGACAGTCCGGGATAGTTTCGCCGCCACTGGTCCAACTCGAGCTGTGCGACCCGCACCAGCGGCACATCCGACGGAGTCAGACCGCCCGCGGCCGGATCCGTCGAGTGGTCGGCAATCGCGGTGAGCGCGGCCAGCCAGTCCGCGGCCAACTCCCGCACCGCCGCCTCGTCGAGAATCGCGGCGGCGAAGGCGAACGACGCCACCATCCGCGGGCCGTCCGCGGTATCGCGGACGATCGCGTTGATATCGAGCACGGCGGACAGCGGAAGGTCCGGATTCGGCTCTGCGGCAACGGCTCCCAGTTCGTCGGTCGGCAACCAGCCCGCATCCGACACACTGTCGGGTACCGCACCCGCCGAGACACGGCCGAGGTAGTTGAAACTGATCTGCCCGAGATCGCCCGCCAGTGCGTCGGCGGTATCCGGATTCAGATGCCGTAGCAGGCCGAAACCGATGCCTCGATCCGGCACGGAAAGCAGTTGCTCCTTTACCGATTTCAGCACCGCGGCGGTCGCTTCGCCCCCGGCGAGGGCGGCCTCGGTGTCGATTCCCGACAGGTCGATCGCCACCGGACTGATGCTGGTGAACCACCCCACGGTCCGGGTCAGATCGGCGCCGGGCACCGCGTCTTCCTCGCGACCGTGCCCCTCGAGCCGCAGCAGAGTTGTCGGAGCATCGATACCGCGCCGCGCTCGCCAAGAACGCACCGCCATCGCGAGTGCGGCGAGCAGACTGTCGTTGGCACTGCCGTGGTACAGCGCGGGAACCTTGGTGAGTACCGCGTCGGCGACCTCGGCGGGAACCTGGATATCGAACGCGCCCCTGGTTTCGAAGGTATCGGCGACCGGGTCCAGGGCACGTGCGCCGAGCAGCGGATCCGGCGTTGCCAAAATCCGCTGCCAATAACCGATCTCCGCGGCACGGTCCGCGGTGGCGGCCGCTTCCACCAAACCGTGTGCCCAGCGGCGGAAGGAGGTGCCGACGGTGGGCAATGCCACCGGCTGTCCGGTGCTGCGCTGTACCCATGCCAGCACCAGATCCGGGATCAGAATGCGCCACGACACGCCATCGACCACATAATGATGGACCGCCACGACGATGGCGTCGCGCGCATCGGGCCTGCGCAGCCACGTGAACGCGATCATCCGGCCCGCGGCGGGATCCAATGTGGCCAGCGCGGAATCCATGGTCGCGTTCGCGATTCGGTTCAGCTCGGCCGCGTCGACACCGGCCGGCACGTCGACCTCGGTCACCAGCGCGTCGGCCTCGACGGCACCGCGAGCCGATACCTCGAACCGCCACGACCCATCCACCTGCCACACCCGTGAGCGCAGCACATCGTGATGTTCGAGCACCGCGCCGACGGTGGCCACCACACCCGCGCGATCGATCTCCTCCGGCAAGCCGAGCACCATGCTCTGGGCGAACCGACTGAACGAACCGTTGGCGAGGAACCAGGCAAATACCGGAGTCAGGGGAACCGTGCCGACACCACCGCCCGGCAACTCCGCCAGCACCACCGCCGACTCCGCACCGACCACGGCAATACGAGCCAACCTCGCGACGGTCTTCTGCTCGAACACATCCCGCGCGGTGAACACCAGCCCCGCCGCCTTGGCCCGCGACACCAACTGGATCGACATGATGCTGTCACCACCGACAGCGAAGAACGAATCGTCCACCCCGACCCGCGGCACGCCCAACACCTGCGCGAAGAGCTCGGCAAGCCGCGACTCCGCCGCGCCGACCGGAGCACGCGACACCGCCGTCGCGAACACCGGCTCCGGCAACGCCTTTCGGTCCAGCTTTCCATTCGACGTCAACGGAACCCGGTCCAGCACCACAATCGCCGCGGGCACCATATGCGACGGCAGGATCTCGGCCGCATACTCCCGCAGCCCGTCCGGATCCAGCACCCGATCCGGCGCCGCACGCACATACGACACCAATGCCGTCGCACCACTGGGCTTCTCACGACCCAGCGTGACTACGAAATCGATATCGCCATGCCGGCCGAGTGCGGAATCGACCTCACCGAGCTCGATTCGGAAACCACGGATCTTCACCTGGAAATCCGCGCGACCGACGTAGTCGAGCTGCCGATCCGCCGACGGAAGCGCGATAGTCCCCGCCGGCTGCTCCGCTGCCGCGCACCAGCGCACGAGGTCGCCGGTGCGATACATCCGTGCACCCGGCCCACCCCAGGGGTTGGCGACGAACCGCTCCGCGGACAACCCGGCACGGTTCCAGTAGCCACGAGCCAACGCGGCACCGGCCAGATACAACTCACCCGTAACACCGGGGGGCACCGGATGCAACCGTGCATCCAGCACGAATGCCGAGATCCCCGGAATCGGCGCACCGATCGTGATGTGCTGCCCCGCAACCAGTTCCACATTCGACGACATGACCGTCGCCTCGGTCGGACCGTACGCGTTGAACAACCGGCGACCCGGCTGCCACTTGGCCAGCAGCTCCGGGGTGAGGACATCCCCACCCACGAACAGCACTTCGATCCGGTCCAGACCGGCCGGATCGACCGTGCCGAGTACCGCGGGAGTGATGATCGTGTGTGTCGCCCCCTCGGTCCGCAGCAACTCGCCGAGCTCCGGTCCGCCCATAACAGTCGACGGGACCACCACCAATGTCGCCCCGACCGAGAACGCGCACATCCATTCCATCACCGACGGATCGAAACTCGGCGAACAGATGTGCAGGTACCGGTGGTGCGGCTCGAGGCGGTACTGCGCGACCGAATGATCGACCAGGCCGCTCAACCCGCTGTGGGTCACGGCGACACCCTTGGGCAGGCCCGTCGAGCCCGAGGTGTAGATCACGTAGGCCGGATGTTGTATCCGCAGCGGCGCAATCCGCTCGGCATCGGTGACCGTGTCGGCGGACTTGCCCGCGCACAACGTCGCCGTCGCCGGCGCGTCCAGCACCAGCCAATCCACGTCATCGGGTAGCCGGTCGACATACTCGGACCCGGTAATGCCGAGGGCCGCACCGGAATCGGTCAACATATGCCGCACCCGATGCGCGGGATGCGCGGGGTCGATCGGCAGGTGCGCACCACCGGCCTTGGCGATCGCAACTGCCGCCAACACCATCTCGTAGGAACGCGGCAGCGACACCGCGACCGGCAGTTCGGGACCGACACCGCGATCGATCAAGACCCGCGCCAACCGCGACGACTGTTCGTCGAGCTCGCCATAGCTGATCGACCGACCCTGGTATCGCACCGCAACCCGGTCCCGCCCCAGCGCGACGCCGCGGGTCAGCAGCTCGGGCAGCAACCGGGGCGCCGGAACGTCATCGTCGGGAAGCCTGGTCAGCAGGGCCAGTTCGTCGTCGCCGAGCAACGGCAGGTCACCGATCGGATCCCCGGGTCGGTGCACCCCGGCCGCCAGCAGCCGGAGGAATCGCTCGGCGAAAATCTCTACGGTGCGCCGGTCGAACAGATCGGGCGCGAAGCAAAGGTGCGCGGCGATGCCCGAGCTGTCCCCGTTCTCCCGAATGTGCAGGGACAGATCGAATGCCGCGCGCGCGATGGGAGTCCGATCACCGGCGGACAACATCACCTGCACCAGCGACCGGACCGGCTCCAGCAGTGCCACCAACTCGTCGAAGGGCAGGTCTGCTCGCGCGAATGCCTGTAGGGCAATGTCTTTCGCCTTCGCGAGCAGCTCGTCGAAGGAAATTCCACCCTGCACGCCGGTGCGCAGCACCACCGTATTGACCGATCCGCTTGATTCGGCGGGGGTACCGATCGCGATGTCGTCGGTACCCGATAGTCGTGCGAGCAGTACCGCGAATGCCGCGTGCACAACGGTGAACACCGTCGTATCGCGTGCCCGCGCGAGCTGGTGCAGCCCGTGGTGCAGATCCGTACCGATCTCGAACTCGACGCTGGCTTGCGCAAGGGAGGACACCGCGGGCCGTGGGCGATCCCTGGGCAGGTTCAGCTCATCCGGCAGCCCCTGGAGTGCGGTGCGCCAGTAGCGCGTCTGCGAGATCAGATCGCCGCGATCGTCGAAGCTCCGATTGATCTGCGCCGGTGTGTGTTCCGGCGTCGCAATGAATTCGCCGATCAGCACCCGCAACCGCGCGGCGAGCGCCTGCGCTGCCGCGTCGGTGATCATGTCGCGTCGGTACTGCACCTGTACATGTAGCTGCGTGCCCGACTCGACCACGACAGTCACCGGATAGTGGGTGAAGTTGCGCGCTTGGAGATCGACGACTTCCAACCCATCGATCGTCGCGTGGGCCTGGCGCAAACCATCGGTGTCGACCGGATACGACTCGAATGCCACGAGCGAATCGAACAACTCACCCGCACCGACGGCGCGCTGAATATCGGCCAACCCGAGGTGATGACCGTCGAGCAGTGAAACCTGTTCGGACTGAAGCCGAATCAGCAGTTGCCGCACCGGCGCATCGGCGTCGAACCGAACCCGAACCGGGACGGTGTTCGCGAACAGGCCGACCATTTCGTCGACCCCGTCGACCTGCGGCGGCCGCCCCGAAACCACCGCGCCGAAGACGACATCATCGCCTCCGGTGCACGCCGCGAGCACCAGACCCCACGCCGCCTGGACCACCGTATTGACCGTGACCTCCGTCGCGGCGGCGAATGTCAACAGCTCCGCTGTCTCGGCGGGTGACAGATCGGCGGCGCAAACCCCGTGACCGTCGGCGGTCGTCGCGGGCGGCGGCAGCGTCGCGGCCAGCCGGGTCGGCGTCGGACCCGTCAGCGCTTCGCGCCACGCCCGCACGGCGGCGTCCCGGTCGTATCGCGCCAACCAGGCGAGATAGTCCCGATACGGCCTGACTCGCGGCAGCGGCGTCGAATCACCGTCGGCCGCATAGGAAACCAGTAGTTCTTTCATCAGCAACGGCATCGACCAGCCGTCCAACAGGAGGTGATGCGCGGTCAACACCAGGTGTACGCGTCCGGAGTCCGTGCGATACACCGTGAAGCGCAGCAGTGGCGCCACCGTCGGATCGAATCCGAGGCGTGCTTCGGCGGCCAGCAGCGATGCCGGATCGGTGTCCGGTGTGTCGACGATCCGCCACGGGACCGCGAGACCCTCGGCGATGACCTGGACCGGGGCGCCCTCGGCCGATGTTCGGAACGCGGCCCGCAGGATCGCCTGCCGATCCAACACCGCTTGCGCGGCACGCCGCAGGCGATCCGGATCGATCACGCCGGACAACTCCACCGCCAACTGCAGCTGATAGGGATCTGCCGAATCGTCGGAAAGCTGGTTCAGGAAAAGCAAACCGAGCTGCAGGGGCGAGGGCGGCAGGACATCGACCAGACCCGGGTGCTCCCGCCGCCAGATATCGAGTTCACCCTGGCTGATCCGCACGAGGGGGACGTCCGCTGGCGTCAGGCCGCCGGCCGCCGGGTCGTTTACATGTCCGGCAAGCAAGGTCAGTGCGGCCACCCAGTACTCGGCCAGTTCCCGCACGGAGGCTTCGTCGAGGATCTCGGATGCATACGCGAACGACGCATTCATCCGGGTGCCCGCGTCGGTATCGGCGACGATCGCGTTGATATCCACCACGGCGGGCGCGGGCATCGCCCGATCCTGGTCGGCTTCCGGGGCGCCCCAGTCGGCGGTCGGCAGCCAACTCCGATCCGTCAGGCCGTCCGGCACGTCGCCCGCGGAAACCCGACCGAGATAGTTGAAACCGATCTGGCCCAGCGCACCGTCGAGCTCGCTCGCGGTATCGATGTCGAGATAACGCAGCATGCCGAAACCGATGCCCTTATCGGGCACCGCGAGCAGTTGCTCCTTCACCGTCTTGACCATCGCCGCGGTTACCTCGGCGTTGTGCCATGCGGCATCGGCGTCGATGCCGGAAAGATCGAGCACAACCGGATACATGCTGGTGAACCAGCCGATAGTGCGGTTCAGGTCGGCACCGGCGACGGCGGTTTCTTCCCGGCCGTGTCCCTCGAGCCGGATTCGCATGGCCGCGGCGTCGACCCCGCTTTTCGCCCGCCACGAGCGCACCGCCAGCGCCAACGCCGCGAGCAGGCCGTCGTTGACCCCGCTCCGATACAGCGCCGGCAGCTCGGTCAAGACCGCATGGGTGATCTCGGCCGGCACCGTGACGGTGAAACTCCGCACCGTCGCCACGGTGTCGACGACCGGGTCGAGTGCCCGCGTACCCAAGAGCGGATCAGCGGCGGTCAGGACCTCCCGCCAGTACGGCAACTCGCTGGTGCGGTTCGCGGTGGTCGCCGCCTCGACCAGACCGTGCGCCCATCGCCGGAACGAGGTGCCGACGCCGGGGAGGGCGATCGGGTGCCCACCGTCGCGTTGCACCCACGCGGTCACCAGGTCCGAGATCAGAATGCGCCACGACACCCCATCGATCGCGTAGTGATGCGCGGCGATGATCAGCGCATCCCGGCCGTCCGGTCGAGACAGCCAGGTGCACGCGATCATTCGGGCCGCCGCCGGGTCGAGCTTGTCCAGGGCGGAATCCATTGCCGCACTGGCGGTTGCGGATAGCTCATCGATGTCCAGACCCGCGGGCAGGTCGATACGGGTCAGCAGCGCGTCCACCTCCACCGCACCCGGCGGCAGAGTTCGCAGCTGCCATTGCCCGTCGGCGGACCACACCCGTGAGCGCAGCATGTCGTGGTGGTCCAGTACGGCAGTGAGCGTGGCCACCAGACCCGCCCGGTCGATGTGCTCGGGTAGGGCCAGCACCATGTGCTGGGTGAACCGGCCGAACGACCTCCCACCGGCCAGGTGTGCGGCCAGCACGGGTGTCAGCGGAATCTCCCCGACACCGCCGCCGGGAAGCTCCGCGAGCCTCGGCACGGGATCGGCGCCCACCACCGCGACTCGCGCCAACCCGGCCACCGTGCGCTGCTCGAACACATCCTGGGGGGTGAACACTATCCCCGCCGCACGGGCCCGCGACACCAGCTGGATCGAGAGGATGCTGTCGCCACCGGCGGCGAAGAACGAGTCCTCCGCCCCGACCCGCACACCGAGCACTTGGGTAAACAACTCGGCGAGTCGGGATTCCACCGCGCCCACCGGGGCGCGCGACACCGCCGTTTTGAACACCGGCTCGGGCAACGCCTGCCGATCGAGCTTTCCATTGGCGGACAACGGGATCGCATCGAGCACAATGATCGCGGACGGCACCATATGACGGGGCAATGCGGTTCCCGCGAAGCGCAGGAGTTCGTCGGCATCGATGGAAATGCCGTTGCGCGCCAGCACATAGGAGACCAGTAAGGTCGCGCCCGAGGGCGCGACCTTGCCGAGAGTCGCGGCGTATTCGATATCGGGATGACCGGTCAGTGCGGCGTCGATCTCACCTGGCTCGATACGGAAGCCGCGGATCTTGACCTGGAAGTCCGAGCGACCGACATACTCGATCGCGCCATCGATCATGCGTCGCCGCACCAGATCGCCGGTGCGATACATCCGCACACCAGGGGTACCGGCGTCCGCGCCGAACGGATTCGCCACGAATCGTTCCGCCGTGAGCGCCGCCCGCCCGAGGTAGCCCTGCGCGAGGGCGGGGCCGGAAAGGTAGAGCTCGCCGATCACGTCGGCAGGTACCGGTCGCAACCGCGAATCCAGCACCACCGCGCCGATACCCGCTAGGGCGCTACCGATGGTTATCGGCTGCTCAGGAGCCAACTCGGCGCTACCGGTGGCGAGAATGGTGACTTCGGTGGGCCCGTAAGCGTTGTAGAAGGAACGCCCCGCCACCGCCCACCGCTCGACCAGTCCGGGGCCGAAGGCATCACCAGCGACGACCACGACCCGCAAGGCGTCGAGTCCGACCGGTTCGACCGACTCCAGCGCCGCGGGCGTGATCAGCATGTGTGTGACACGCTCACGACGTAACAGGTCGGCGAGTTCGGCGCCGCCGAATACCGTCGGAGGGGACACCACGAGCGTCGCGCCGGAACCGAAGGCCAGCAGCAGCTCGAGCACCGATACGTCGAAGTTCGGCGAGCAAACGTGCAGCACCCGCGAATCGCCATCGACCGCGTAGCGCTCGCGCTGCGCGTCGACCAGCGTCGCAAGACCCGCATGGGTCACCACAACGCCCTTCGGGCGACCGGTGGAGCCGGAGGTATAGATGACGTAGGCCGGATGCTGTTCGGTTGGTGTGCCCAGGCGATCGACGTAGGAGATCGGATGGGCGGGTCTTGCCGCGATCCGCTCCCGGTGCAGCGGATCATCGATATTGAGCCAATAGATCTCGGTGCCGAGCCGCGAGCGATGCGTCGAGTCGGTGAGTCCGAGCACCGCTCGGGAGTCGGCGACGATGTAGGCGCTGCGCTCCGGCGGCAGGGTGGGGTCGACCGGCACATAGGCCGCACCGGTCTTGGCGATGGCCCATACGGCCAGCACCGATTCGATCGAGCGGGGCAAGCCGATGGCTACGACGTCGCCGGGACCCACACCCCGCTCGATCAGTTCCCGTGCCAATCGGGAGGACGACTGGTCCAGCTCCGTGTAGGTGAGTTCGCGCTGATCGGCCGGGTCGCCGGTCGGGTTGTAGCGGATCGCGATCGAATCGGCCGCGGATTCGACCGCGGCGACCAGCAACTGTATGAAGAGCGGACTACTCGATCTGCGGCGAATTCGACCCCGAACAGTGCGACGAACCCTATCCATTCGAGTTCTACAGTCCTCTCGCGTCGAGCCCACAGGTTTTGCCGACACCCACGAACCCGGCCGGATCCCGGCGCACCATCGGCGGACCGGTGTCTAACAAAGCGAGAAGGAATCGATTTTGGAGCATTTGCGCCCTATCAAATCACAGGTGCCGCCGTCATGACGTCACGCGGCTGCCATCCGGGGCACGGCACTCACCGGTTGCTGGGGCGATAGGCACCTCGCCGCGTGGCGTGGAGACCCGCGTGGATCCGGCTGCTCGCTCCGGGCGCGGCCGATCGGTTTGCCGAAAATTCTCCGGTGCCACGTCGAGCTGTCCCGAGGAGACCGTGTTCGGCGGGCGTGGTCGATGTGTCTGTCCGGCCTGCTCCAGGTCTGGATCGGGCAGAAATATCAATGTTTGTATGCGAAGAATCTCACGATCCGGGTTGTGCGCATTTCGGCTCCGAATTGTGTGTGGAGAGTGCGACTTTCGCTGCTTTGTCGGCCCATATCGATATCGCGATGCCGCATGGTCATACGAGGCAGATCCGTAATTCGGTGGTGCGGGAGTCGGCGATGTTCGTGACCGGTAGCTCCGCAGTCGAGTCCTGCTGAGCAACTGAGCAATTCGGATATCCGGAATAACGAAACGCGCTGGCGGCGATCTGCGCCGAACCCGACGCACCCACGGGCGCCGCCGAGGGCGAGTATGCCTGTGCGTGTGTCGAGTTCGGCGGTAGGGCATGAGCGGCCGGAGTGCGGGTCACGAATATCTGTTCGCGGCGACGGTGGCGGCCTTACGTCGGGCGTTGTCGGCGGCATGCAGTTCGTTTGCGTACAGCAGTCCGTAGGTGAAGCCGTTCTCGCCCGCCGCTGCGCCAGCCGTTGTCGCGGTGCGCCACAGGAACCGTGACGATACGATGCCGTCATTGTAGTCGCCGAGTATCCGTTGAATCTTCTTGTAGTACTCGATGTTCGACTTCGCTTGCGTGGGTTTGCCCGCGGGCTCGAGCAGCTCGGCGGCGTAGCGGGCCCGCTTGGCGGCCTTGCGGGCGCGGTGCAATGACGCGTGTTGTCGATTGTGCAGAGCAGTCACGAGCCGGTTGTCGGCTTTGCGCGCGGCTTTGTGAGCCCGCTTTATCAGCGCACGTGTGCGAACTCGCCTGTTGAACGGCGGGTGCGCATGCCAGGCCTGCAGGGTCGCGAGCAACTCGAGGTAGCGAGCCGACGCCATGGCCTCGGTGAGTGCGTTGCGGCTGGGCAGCTGGCGGGCCAGCAGCGTCGCGTCGGTGCGTGCGGTGATCGGGCCGAGGACGAGTTCGGGCGGTAGTTTTTCCACCTGGTCGGCCAGGCGGCGGCGCTGCACCTGGCAGTCGCGCACATCGCCGAGTAGCGCCGCATACCACTTCAATTCGGCCTCGACAGCACCGATGGCCGAGCCCTCCAGCAGCTTTCCGAAGACGCGCAGGGTGCTGCGCAGGCGCCGGGTCGCGACGCGGGTGTCGTGGATCGGATCCGCGCCGCGGCGCAAGGCGACGTCACCGGCGAAGATCGTGTCGATCTGCGCGATCATGTACGCATAAATGGCGTGCTCCGCTCTTGTGTCCGTGACCGGCCCGGCCTGCGCAGGTAGCGCGCGAGACAGTTTGGACGGGTACTGCGACCGACGGGCGCCCGCCTTGCCGAGGCTGTCCGCCAGCGCCGCGGGTACCGCGTCTATCCGCGGGCCGAGTTCGACTTCGATCTCACGCCAGGCGACGGAACTTCCCTCGGCTGGTGTCGTATCGACGACGTCGTCGTCGACCTCGACTATCAATTCTCCGTCCGGCCCGAGTACGCGGTGGCGATCACGCAGGGTGTGAATCGTGGTGACCGCATTTCCTGGGCGTTCCCGGTCCACCGCATCCGAAACAGCTGGCGTTAGCCCTGGTACGGGTGCGAACGATGTCGTCGCTTGCGCACGCTGACCTCGCTGGAGTCACCCAGCCCGACGGCTTCACCCACGAACGAAAGGCCGCACCACGGCAGCCCAGGTCCGGACGCGATTGACGCGCTCGCGTCGGGTACCGAGAACTGCTGTGGCTCGTCGCCGACGCGACCCGCGAACAATCCGGCTCGGTAAGGACGCGCTCGGTATTCCGCGTGTCGGCCCGATGTCACGGGCATACTGGGCCGGCCAGAGCTGCACCGAGGAGAGACCAGACCCGAAGGGGCCCGTCGTGACCAGTGCGATCGTCGTGATGTGCGAAGCGACGAATTACGTTCACTCGCAAGCATTTTCACTTCGGAGGAACGGATGAATCCATGGACTGCGCGGCTCTCGGTCAACAGGGTCGCGGTCGCGTCCGCCTCGGTGCTGATGGCGCTGGCGGCGGTCGCGTCCTTCGCATTCGGACACCATCTGGCACGGTTGGCCGGAACATCGTCGACAATGGCGTGGCTCTGGCCGATTGTCGTGGGCTGCACGGTCTTTCAGATCGCGTACTGCTTCGTGATGGTCGGAACGCTGCCCTACCGGACCGGGATCATCCGACCGTACTTCGCGGTGCTCCTGCTGGGCGGTGTCGCCGCCGGCGTCTTCGGAAACGTATTCATCGCAACGGATCCCGGTGCGCTGTCCCCGGCCGCCAGAACAGTCATCGCCGCGGTTCCGTCGCTGTGCCTGCTACTGGTGGTCCTCAATACGTCGATCTTCTTCAGCGCGACCAGACCGTGGCTGCACGGTGTGGACGATTTGTCCCGACTCAGAGCAGCGGAAACGCCTGTCGTCGATGCGGCCGGCCGTCTGCTTTCTTGACGTCCTCTCCGGTCTGAAGGCCGGAGATTCCTGCCAGCGCCCTGACGGGCGCTCTCGGTGGGTTCCTGTTTCACAGGGACTCGCTTCCCGCTAGGCGGAAAGACTTACGGTCCCTCCGCAGGCGTTTGATCTCTCGGCGCGTCCCGCCGCGAGGATGTTGATCGCCGCGTTCAGATCGCGGTCGTGAGTGGTGCCACAGGTGCACGTCCACTGGCGCACTGACAGGGGCTTCGGCGCACATACCGAACACATCTGCGACGACGGGAACCAGCGATTCACCTTGCCGAAGGTCCGGCCGTAACGGTTGGCCTTCTCTTCGAGCATGCGGGTGAACACGCCCCACCCAGCGTCGTGGACCGACTTCGCCAACCTCGTGCGCGCAAGACCACTCACGCACAAGTCTTCGACATACAGTCGGGTAGCCGGGGCGCATTGCTGCGACCCGGCCCCCTCAGAACCGGACGTGCGACTTTCACCGTATCCGGCTCGAGCAAGCCTCTCGGGCTTGGCGGGTCCTGCATTCCGGGATCGGTCACCGTCCTTCGCGTGGTGCTGACGGTGACATTCGGCGTGTATCAGTCGGAGGTTTCTTCCCTCGTCCGGTCCGCCGTCGCGCCGGTAGACGACGTGATGCTTGTGCAGCATCTTCGACGTTGTCTCGAACCACTCGATCCAACTGCGTGGGTTGTCGGGTTCGTATTCAGCCCGGCGATCAGCGCCTGTCGGCAGAGTGGGCAGGTGCCTTGCTTGACCGGCTTGATTCTTCGGGGGTCGGCAGTGTCCAGCATCTGGGCTGCCAGCTCCGCCCTTTCGCGTGGCGTCCGGGCGGTTTCCCCATCGATTCCGGCGGTCTTGCGTCCCTGACTCAACTGCGTTACCCGCTTCACGCTCACCAGCGTGTTGCTTCGGCTCCGCAGCATGAGCTTTTGCAGGTTGCGGACCTTCTTCGTGTCCCCGTCCCGCGTCGCCTTGAAAATCCTCTGCCTCAGTCTCCGTACGCTCTCTTCCTCACTGGCCCAGTCGATTCCGTGCCAGTCGGCCGAGGTGACGCCCGTCGGTCCGTTCGCCAGGAGCACGTCAGCGGTGATATCCGCCTCCTTCGTCGTCCTAGCGTCCAACTTGCCCTCCGGTGATGGTTCCTTCGCTTCGGTCCTCAATGGCTCACCTGACCCACGTCAGCACTCTTTCGAGCCGGACCATCAGGTCCTATCCGGCGAGGTATGCAGAGCGGCTGTGCGTTTCGCGGTGCCCTGCTTTCCTCCGGCCTTTCGGCCCACCGGCATTCGCTTCTTGGGTCATCCTGTCCCCGCCAGGGATTTGGGCCTTCCTCGCGGTTGGCTTACCGGGTCTCTCCGGACCCTGTCGGGATTTCCACGTTCCAGACCAACGAGATCCGACCGGGGAGGGTGCCCTCTTTACCCCGAGGCCAGTGGTGTCCGTTCCCTGACAAGCGATCCCCAGGGGTCACTCTGCGCATTCCAGCGCTTGGCCTTATGGCTGCCGTTTGCCTTGCCATCGGTGCAGCCTGACAATCACGAGGCATATGAGGGTTCACTCGCGTTCACCCGTCCGGTCTTCCCCTTGCTTGTTGCCTCTCGATGGCCGAGCGGCTCTCGAGCGTGCCCGTCCAGCTTCACACCCCGCCGTTACCAGCGACACATGTGGACGTGGGGACGGGCCTGGACACTGGCCCGAGGGGAGCACCCTCCTTCCGGCACGCACGGGCGCACCCCTACTCGTTTGGTGCGACCTCGTGTCGCACCCGCTTGGTTGTCGCGGATGATCATCGTGGACTGTTTGTGCGCCCAATCCTTGCGTGTGTCGGCCACTTTCGCGTGCGCCTTCGCGACCTTGATGCGCGCCTTGGCCCGGTTCGCTGAGCCTTTCTCCTTGCGCGACAACAATTGTTGTGCCTTGCGCAACCGGCGTTCGGCTTGCCGCAGGAACCGGAGCGAGGCGATCGTCTTGCCGTCCGACAGAACCGCGAAGGTTGTCAGGCCCAGGTCGATACCCACCTCGGAATCAACCGGTGCAAAGGGCTCGTCGTTCACCTGGACCACGACGACGCGAAATACCGTCCCGCCGTGTCCTTCAGGATCGTCACGCTCGACGGATCGGACGGCAGATTCCGAGACCAGCGGAGCGCAACGTCGCCGATCTTCGGCAGCCGCAGCTTCCGGCCGGAGCTCACCGTGAATCGGGCGTTCTCCGTGAACCGGATCGACGGCCGATTGTCCTTGCGGGAACGGAACCGAGGTGGAACTCCCTCGAAGGTGTGTCGTCGCGGCGGATGCGCCAAGAGTTCCCCGAGCTGGTGCGTCACTATTGGCGAGCGCAACGACTCTGGTCGGGGTCCTACTTCGCCGGATCGGTAGATGGTGCCCCGATTTCGGTGCTGCGCCAGTACATCGAGCAGCAGGAACATCCGGTTCAGGACACGCTCGGGCCCTGGCGGCCCTCCCACGTCCACCTCCACCACCGCCGTGAAGGGCGGCGCACCAGCAGACATTCGGTAGTTCGACCGGCAAATCTCCGTGTCGACATCGAGGCAATATGGTTAGCTGTCGTTCGGACGCTATCACTGCTCTGTTGGGGGAGCATGGGGACGAGAAGAGCTCTGCTGCAAGCTGGTTTGGTGCTGCCGCTGTCCGCGTGCGCGCCGCAGCTGTTGTGGGGCGATTCGGCATCGATCCGGATCGGGGTGTCGTGGAGTGGGGCGGAGCTGGCGGCGTTCCGGAAGGTGTTGGCGCCGATGCCGTTTGCGCGATCGGTGGATGTGATACCGATGGGCGACGAAATCGGTACCGCGTTCAGCGCGGGCGGAAAGTCGGCGCCGGATATCGTGCTGCTGCCGCAGGCCGGTCAGGTTCGCACACTCGTCGACGCCGGCAAGCTGCGGCCGGTCCCCGATGCGCTGTGGACCGACGACCAAGGGGCGCGGTATCCCGAGTTGTGGCGACAGCTGTTGCACCACAACGGAAAACCGTACGGGGTGCCGTTCAAAGCCGCCGACAAGTCGTTGGTCTGGTACGACCGGCAGGCCGTCGACAAATATCACCTCGGTGACCCCGCCGACTGGACCATCGCGGATTGGGGCGACCGGATGGAGGTGCTCGCGGGTACGCCGATCCGGCTGCTCGCCCTCGCCGCGGCCGATGGCTGGGTATTGACCGATGTCTTCGAGAATGTGCTGCGCGCCGAATCGCCGCGCACCTACGACGATTTGACGACCACCGCGGGGGAGCCGCGCGTCTGGGACCGGCCGGCCGTGCGTGCTACGTTCGGACATCTTGCGCGACTCTGGGGTCGACGGCATGCCATCGCAGGCGGTGTCGCGGTGGCGTTGACCCGTCAGTTCCCGGACGCTGTTCGAGACGTGTTCGAGCACCGCCGCGCCGCCATGGTGATCGCTCCGGATTTCGCCGAACCCATTGTCCGCGAGTGCCTTCGAGACCCGGGACGACAGTCGGAGGAGGTGGTCGGCATCGCACCGTTCCCGGTCACCGGCCGCGGTGGCGAACGGCCACGAATTGTGGGCGGCGATGTCATCGTAGTGACCAGCGGCGCCGGGGCGCGAGCCGACGAGGTGGTCGCGGCGCTCGCCGCGGCGGAGGCGCCGCTGCCGTGGATTCAGGGCGACGGCGGCTTCATCGCTCCGAATACCCGGACCACCGTGCGCTATTCGGCACTGCTGGAACCGATCGCGCGTTCGCAGAGTCCCTGGAGCGCATTCGATCTGTCCGATCAGCTGGGAGCCGTGGGCGGCCGTAATGGTTTGTGGCGCATTCTGACCGATTTCCTGATCGCGGTCGGTGACGGTGCGGCCGAGCGGCCGGATGCCGCGATCGATCGCGCGATCGCCGCGCTGGACGGATTCGAGCGGAGCCGCAGATGACGGGTGTCGCCGATTTTCGTGCCGGCGGATTGCGCATCGAGCTGGCGACGCGCCGGATGCGTGGCCCACTGGTACCGGGTGGGCCACCACACCGCTGGCTCGGATGGGCGGGTCTGCTGGCGGTCGGGTTGATCGCGGCGTTGCTGGTGGCGCCCGCCGCGTGGACGGTGGCGATCGCGGTGCCCGCGCGTCCGCGAATCGTGCTCTCCTGCACACTTGTTGGCTGCGGTGCCGTCGCCTTCACCCTGATCCGCAGGCGTGGATCGTTGAGCAGGGCGCGCCTTTCGGCGCTCGCGGCTTGCGCCGTGCTCGTCGCGTCGGGGCTGTGGTTGCTCGCTGACGCCCTGGCCGGTGACGGACGATGGGCGTATCTGCTGACCATGCTGTGGGTCGTGTTCGGTCTGGTGCTGCTGTTCGTCGCCGTCGGCATCGCCTGGCTGTCTCGCGATTCGCGTCGGTTGTGGGCGCCGCTGATCGTGCCGTTCGGCATCTCGGCGTTCGTCTCCGGTGTCGCGTTCCGGATAATCTTCCAGCGTCTCGCCACCTGGTTCGGCATCGAAAGCGTCGGTGGCTACCGGATCTGGTTCGCGCTGATGCTCGGCTCGGCGTTTCTGTGGACGTGGCTCGGCTTCCTGACCGGCTTGTTGCGCGCCGATATCCGAGCCATCGAGGCGGACCCGGTGCGATCGGGCTATCTGCATGGGCAGGGAAAGCGTTTCCCGCTGCTGCGTCTGCTGGAGTTGGTGCGTCCGATCCTGCTGATCCTCGGCTTGGTCGTCGGGGTGGCCGCGGCCAGGGTCTTCGATGTGGTGCTCATCGGGGTACCAGGTTCGTTGCAGTACCAGCTCGACAGTGCGACCGTGCAGTGGTGGCGGCTGGCCACCGACGGCGATCCCGGCGCGGGCGTCGCCGCGGCATACGCGCTGCCGTTGGCGGTGCTGGTCGGCTTCGTGGCCTGGCTGCCGCGGAACGGCGTGCGCGGTCAGGGCGGCGGCCGGACCTGGGCGGCGGTCGCGCCCCCGGTGGCTGCCAGTCGCCACATCGGTCCGGTGCGCGCGATCGGGATCGCGTTGGTATCGGTGTTCGCGTTGGTGCCGATCCTGGTTCTGATCGCCGTTTGTCTGAACGGTCCCAAGGGTTTCGGGCTCTCCGCGCTGACCGATATGTGGCGCGATGAGTCCTTCCGCGCGGCATGGCAGACGACGTTGCTGGTGGCCGGGTTGGCGACGATCGTCGTGGTGGCGTCCGCACTTCCGGTGGCGCATCGGCTGGCATCGGGGCGCCAGGAGGGCATGTTCGCGCGGATCGCGGTGGTGTCCCTGGTCGTCCTTTCGGTGCTGCCGGCGCAGAGCTACCTCGGTTCCCTCGACGCGTTCATCGACACATTCAGCCTGTCCGGCACCAGGATTCCGTTGATCTTCGTGCACGCCGCCGCGGGATTGCCGATTGCCATCCTGATCCTGCGCGGCGCGATGCTGGCCCCGCCGGACAGTCCGGCCGATGCGGCGCTGCACGGGCTGGCCAGTCCGGGCACCGTTACGCGGCGGCTGCTGACATCGGCGGGCCCCGCCGTGGTCGCGGTCGCGGTACTGGAATTCATCCAGGTGTGGAACGACTTCTTCATCGGGCTGATGATGAACGGGGCGGGTGCCAGTCCCTGGTCGTTGCTGCTGTGGGGCGAGGCACGGCAATTCAACGAGAACGCCGCGGAACTGGCGGCCGGGTCGCTGCTGTCGGCCGTACTGCCTGTGCTGCTGTTGCTCGCCACCTGGCGGCGCTGGTTGGTACCGGGATTGACGGGCGGGACGCTGTCGTGACTGCACCACGCGGATATGAAGCGCCGCAACAGATCACGCCGCGCTCGTCGATCTGGGAGGGTGTGCTCGGGACCGCCGAGGTCGTCGCGTGGGCACTGGTACTCGAACTCGGTCGCAATATCGTGGTCAACTCACTCGGCGACAACGACATCGTCAAGGTGATCGGCGGGTTGCTGCGTGGACTCGCCATCGTCGCCGTGCTCGGCGCGGGCGCGTATGTGGCTTATCGACGCATCGAGAGTTTTCGCGAAAGAGTGCGCGCCGAAAGGGAACTCGACCTGATCGCCGAACTCGTCGAGCCCGGTGAGCCGGTACGCTTCGTCGACACCAGAAGCCGTCCCGATCCGCCGCGACAGCTTTCCGAGCTCGACCACGATCCCATTCTCGCGGCACTGCGGGACCTGCCGGTGCCGACCTTCGAGACGGCCGCGCTGCTGGCGGTGCTGTCGGCGATTCTGGAGGCGCCGACCCGGTTGCCCGCGGATGCCGCAGCCGACGGGCGAACCGCGACGCTGCTGCTGGCCGACCTCGAGGCGCGCGGGATCGTCGGCTATCTCGGCGCCGACCGATACTGCCTGCGTGAGGCCCCGCGGCTGCCGCCCACCGCTGATGTCGTGCGCGGACCACATTGGCGGGCGGCGCTGCCCGCGCTGTTGCACCACTATGCGGACCGGGCCAACCGCTGGGCGATCGCCTTGGAAACGGTTCGTTTCGCCAAGGGGGCGCGACGCTGGTTCGAAGCGGAAGAGGAATACCTGCGCTCACTCTTCCCTGTTCCGGCGGTTCGGCTGCCGGCGGCCGCGGTACACGAACTCGCGAGAATCGCGGACGCCCTGGACGTCTGGTATGCCCGCAAGGGCCTGCCCGAGGATGCGCACGGCGTCGCGCAAGCGCTGTGCGAACTCACCGATTCCGACGATTTCCCGCTGCGCGGCGAGCTGGCCGCGCTCCGGGCGGGCCGCCTACGCCGGCGGCCACCGAAATATCGGCCGCGCGCCCTGTCCACCAGTCTGTCCGCGCGTTGGTCGCACTACACCGCGCTGCATCGACTCGACACCGCGCCGCCGAGTCCGACCGTGCTGTCCGAGTCGGCCGAACAACTGGAAGCTGCCTGGTGGTTGCTGCCACGAGCGGATCTGGCCGGAGTGGTCTGCGCGCTGATCAACCTGGCCGTCGTCCACTTACATCAGGGTCGGCTGGACGCCGCCCAGGACCGCCTGGAGTTGGCCGAATCCTTGACCCGTGACGGTCGCGATCCCGGCGGCGGTGCCCACACGCGCGAAACACTCGGCGTGCTCTGGTGGACCCGCGGTGAACCCCGCAGGGCCCTTCGACACTGGCAACATGCCCTCACCGCCTACCGGGAGCTCGAAGACGATCTCGGTACGGGCCGCTGCCTCCAGCACCTCGGATCGGCGATGATCCTCGCACCCGAACATGGTGGCCAGTTACTGGGCAACGACCCTCCGCTCACCCGTGCCGAAGTGCTCCGGCAGGCGGGTGGCTGGCTGGCCGCCGCCCGCCGCCTGCATCCCAGCGCCCTGCATGCGGAATACTATGCGCGCGAAGCCGGTTCGACACTGCACACCGTGGACCGCTGGCCGCTGCCCGCGCCGGATCCGCAATAGCCGGGGCGGCGTCGCGTGGAACGGCGCGCTCGAGTAGCCGAGTAGTAGCTTCGCCAACCTAACTTGAACGCTCGTCCGGCAAAAGTTGCTATCAGTCCTGGTAATGGACGGCGGGCGGCAATTTATCGGGGAGAAAGAAGTGTTAGCCCGCGCAGCCGGATGCGGTGGCGCAATGATGTTCGGTATGGGTGAAACCATGCCGGGCAACGCTTCGAGGCAGCCGGAGCGGGTTACCCGGGTGCCGATATGAATGCCACGGCGCCGATCGCCAGGGTCGACAGGATCATCGAGGGTGCCCATCGCGCTTACGCCGGTAACCGTGCCGCTACCGATCGCCTCGAGGAGGGGGCGCGACGGCTGCACGAACCGCTGCGCATCGCATTGGCCGGTGCCGTAAAGGCGGGAAAGTCGACAATGCTCAACGCGCTGGTCGGCCAGGACATCGCGCCGACCGACGCGACCGAATGCACCCGTGTCGTGACCTGGTACCGGCACGGTGCCACGCCGACGGTCATCGCCCGGCTCGCGGGCGGCCGGTCGGAGTACGTGCCGATACAGCGAGTCGAGGGTGGCCTGACGTTCGACCTCGGCCAGTTGATGGCGGCGCAGGTCGATCGAATAGATGTCGACTGGCCGGTACCCCGTCTTGCCCGCACCACGATCATCGACACCCCCGGAACCACATCACTGTCGAGGGACGTGTCGGCCCGCACCCTGCGGCTGCTGACTCCGGACACCGGCTCCGCTGGAGCCGATGCGGTGGTCTATCTGTTCCGTTCCCTCAACGACTCCGACCTCGCACTGATTCGTCGGATCGGGGAGCACGTCGGCGGCAACGCCGGCCCGCTCGGCATCGTCGGCGTTCTCTCGCGGGCGGATGAACTCGGTGCGGGCCAGCCGGACGCCATGCATTCCGTCCGCGCGGCCGCCAAAGAATTCACGCGCGAGTTGGAAACGACGGGCCTGTGTCAGGCGGCCGTACCGGTTGCGGGCTTGCTGGCTTTTACCGCGAAAACGCTTCGGCAGAGCGAGTTCGTGGCCCTGCGCCAGCTTGCCACTGTCGCACCGGCCGACCTGGAGTTGGCCATGCTTTCGGCCGACCGATTCCAGCGCGCCGACTATCTGCCGATTGATTCCGCGGCGCGACAGCACCTCGTCCGGCGTTTGGGGCTGTTCGGAATCACTATGTCACTGACACGATTGCGGGCCGGTACCAGCGATTCGGCGGCGCTGGTCGACGAGTTGATCGCGCGCAGTGGCATCGGCGAACTCGAGCGCGTCATCGATATTCAGTTCGGCCAGCGGGCCGATGAATTGAAGGCACATACCGCGCTGCTGATGCTGCGGCAGATATTCGCCGCCGACCCGGTGGCGCAGGCCGCGCCGCTCGGCCGGGAGGTCGCGACCCTGCTCGCGAACGTGCACGGCTTCGAGGAACTCCGTCTCCTGAGTCGGCTCCGCTCGACCGAGACGGCGCTATCCGAAGGTGAGCTCACCGATCTGCAGCGGGTGATCGGCGCTCGCGGGACCGGACCGGCGGAGCGGCTGGGGATCGAACCGTTCGCGGTCGCGGGCGTGGGCCAGGACGTCGCTTTGGCGGAAATCAGACGGTGGCGATCCCGTGCCGAACACCCACTCGCGGATCAGTTCACCGCCAACGCCTGCACGGTGGCGGCACGCAGTGCCGAAGGTGTCCTGAGCGAGTTGCGACGGGATGTTCGATAGGACTGTGCTCAGGAAACATGTCTGGTGGGGTATGGGAGTGGGGTGGTGGTCGCGGCAGGTGTCGCCGGATCGGTAATCTGCTCGGTCACCGTAGGCTGCGGCTCGGTCTTCGGCGCGCTGTGCGCGACAATTCCGACAATTGCCGCCGCGAGCGTGGCAACCGCCGCCGCGGCCAGAAGTACTCGTCTACGACGCCGACTGCCGGCCATTGCGCGGCCTCCGGCTGCGTCCGATGCCACCGAGTTCGTGGGTGGGACGACTACCGGTGGCTGTGGCGAGTTCGCGGGTGCGACGACCACCGGCGGTTCGGCCGCGACCGGATCGTCGGACCGAGGCGATTCGGTAACCTGCGGTGGGGTAGCGGGCGCCGGTGCCGACATCGGTGGCGGTGGCACCGGCACCGACGGTGCGGCAGCTACCGATTGCGCCAGCAGCGCAGCACCATTCGCCGATGTGAGGCCAGGGTCGGGTTCTGCGATGACCGGTACGTGGAACTCCGCCGACAGCACCTCGGCGACGAGCGGGGTGGCTGCCGCACCACCGGCGAGCACCACTGCTCGCACATCACCGGCATCGATGTCGTTGCTGCGCAAGGTTTCTCCGACAAATTCGGTCGATGCGAGAATCCGTACTCTGATCAGATCCTCGAGTTCGGAGCGGACAAGTCGCACATCGTGACGTGCGGATCCCAGTTCCACCTCGACCACCGCGGCCGTTTCGGTGGAAAGCGTCTCCTTGGCCTGCCGACAACGCAGCCGCAATTCGTTCAGCGGCGCCAGCAAAGCGGGGGCCGCGAGATCGACGTCGCCGAGTTCGCCATCGAGACCGCGCAGAACCTGTCGCAGAATCGCGTCATCGATATGCTTGCCACCGAATTCCGCGCTGCGCACGGTGCTGCCGATCTGTTCGGTACCGCGGGCCACCGAGACGCTGAGACCGTTGCCGCCGAGGTCGTACACCACGACGGCGCCGTCCTGCGGCAGCCCCCGTGTCGACTCGACGCGAGTCAGGATTGATCCGACCTCGTTCACGAGTGCCACATCGGTCATATCCATCCGGTCGAGCGCCTCGCGCAGGGCCTGCACGCCCTGCGGCTTCCAGTAGCCGGGATAGGTCGCCGCGACGGTGGGCGGCCCGGCGAACGCACCGGCCGAATACCGGGTCAGGTACCGGACGGCATCGGCGACGAGATTCTCCGGCCGGTGTGCGGAACCGTCGGCGGCGACCAGATCGATCGGGTCACCGACGCGGTCCACGAAACCGGTGACCACCAATCCCGGGTGCACCGGGTGGGCGCCGCTGCCGAGCGGAGACAGGGTCGGCGCCATGCCTTGGTTCACGATCAATGTCGCCTGGTGCCGAGTCGTCTGGAGACGTGGGGCGCACCGCCCGGAATCTCCGGTGGTCGCCGACGCCGCGTCCGCCGCGGTGACGAAACCCGCCGTGCCGATCTTGATGCCAAGACTGCCAGACATGCACACCTCTCGGTTGAAGGTCGTTCTTACTTGCGCATATAAATCTCGTGCACGCACGGATCATCGGCCAGTTCCCCAAGTGTTGGACCGGACCACCTGCCGGGGTGAGGTTCGTGCACCCAAGGTGGCATCGGTTACGTTCCTGGCGCCTGCACCGCCCGCAGCCGTGCGGCGCCTTCGCGAATCCTGGCCAGCGCCGCCAGATTCTTCTCGACCTCGGCGACGCGCTTTTCCCGCGCCGCGGACTTCATTCCGGCGGCGTCCTGTGCCGCCTTCATCGAACTCTGCAGTGACGCCAACGCCTGATCGGCAGATTCCCGGAAGTGATCCCGCAACTCCCGCTGCACATTCCGCAGGCGGTCACGGGAGAGCTTGTGCACCTGGAAGGACACGTCGTCGACGTACTTCCGGAGCGTGAGCTGAGCGACGTTGCGACTGCGCGCCAGTCGTCCGGCGCGGTCCTGCTGGTAGGCCTTCACGCCGATTACGACACCGGCGCCGATGGTGATCGGGTTCATCATCGCCGCGCCGACCATGGTCGCGCCCATGCCGATCATCATCGCACCGCTGTAACCACTGCGAACCGCGGTCAGGCCCCGGTCCGCCAGCGAAACCTTCATATCGCGCAGTTCGCCGATCTGCAGCCGAGGGTCGATGAGCTCGCCCTCGCAGATCGCCTCGAGCGCGGGCAGATCGTCGCCGTCGCCGTCCACCGCGAACGATGCAGCCACCCGCTCGGCCAGTGCCTGAGCGGACCGGTAGGCCCATACGAAGTTGTCGCCGACCGCGGTACTCACCTGTTCCTGCACCCACTCGGTGAGCAGCGGCCACTTCTTGTCCGGATCGCCGTCCGAGAGCTCGGACTCGATGTGCTTGTTGATACTCCGCAGCCGTTCCCGAAGGTCGTGGTCGATCTCGGAATTGAGGTCCGCGACACCGTCGTTCAACACTTGTTGCCATGATCGCGCCGACTTGACCTGCGCGTCGGACATCTCCTTGCGCGCCTGCAATTCGTCGGCCATGCGCCGTTGGAACTCCGGGTCCCGCAGGGCATTCAATTCCGCCTCGAACGGCACGGTCAGATGGTGCGCGACCGATTCGAGATCCCGCGCTATGCGGACCCGCCGCTTGGTTGCCACGTCGGCGAGACCCTCGGTGCGCAGGAATGCGAGCAGATCGGGATAGCCGGATTCGGCATCGAGTTCCTTGTCGCGCAGACGCACCGCGTGGCCGCGCAGCGTCGACGAGATGGGAATGATCCGGCATCCGACCTCGGCATCGGCAAGGTGGCGCCGGTCGGCGTCCGCGATTCGGCGCCATTCGGGGTAGATGTCGACCTTGGTCAACGCGATGACAGCCGTGGGGCACAGCCCGATCACCTGCTGTACGAATCGAAATTCGGGTTCGGTGAACTCCTGGCTGGCATCGGTGACGATGACGACGGCGTCGGCCAGCGCAATCTCGTTCAATACTCGCGGGACATGCCGCTGGCCGATGCCGCCGACACCGGGGGTGTCGATGAGGGCCACCCCCTTCGGCAGTGTCGCGGTATTGATGCCGACCTCCGCGCATACCACCTGGCCACCGCGTGCCAGGGGCGAGTTCGCCAGATCGGACTGCAATTCGGCGAATGGCAATGCAGTTGCGGCGGGAGACTCGGCGTGCGGCATCTCGACGACGAGTTTCGCGTCCGGTTCGTCGGCCTGCTGGACGACGGTGACCACCGAGGTGGCTCGACGGTCACCGACCACGCAAACCTGCTCGTTCAGCAGGGCATTGATCAGCTGGCTCTTGCCCTGCTGGCGCAATCCGACAACAGCGACCCGCATGGCGGTGCCCGCAGACCGACGCCGCATGGCCTGGAGGGTGCCGAGCAAGTCTTCCCGGTCCGCCGACTGTGCGAGTCGCATCAACCAGTCGAACAGGGGCGGGACAGCGGTCGTATTGCGCACGTGCGGGTCGTCGGCCGGCTTACCCACAGGAGTTGTCCTCCGTTCGGTACGCCGAGCCGATCCACCCGCCGGTAGTTGATCGGCTCGCATGCTCAGAACGTGTCGAAGGCGTCGGCCACGGTATCGCCGATATCGGCGGCGGTGTCGCCGATATCGGCGAGGGGACCTTCGGTCCACATGCTGGTATCGCCGGTCGCTCCATTGCCCCAGCCGAGGCCGTCGGAACCCGAGTTGTAGATGTCATCGGATGGCACGTCGTCCATCGACAGATCGTCGATCGGTT
>NZ_JBFAWD010000006.1:76213-76514 GCF_040680135.1 Nocardia sp. NPDC052112
GGTTGCTGGTCGATCGGCTGTTGGTCTGTGGGTTGCTGGTCGATCGGCTGTTGGTCTGTGGGTTGCTGGTCGATCGGCTGTTGGTCTGTGGGTTGCTGGTCGATCGGCTGTTGGTCTGTGGGTTGCTGATCGGTCGGCTGTTGGTCCGCCGGCTGCTGATCGACACCGGCAATACCGCCGAGTTGGTTCATGATGTCGTCGAGGCCGGGGAACTGATTCGGCTGGGCTGTGGCGTCCTGTGGATCGATCGTGGTGGTGTCGCCTGGCTGGGCTCCGCCGAGTTGGTTCATGATGTCGTCGA